>JAOUOM010000384.1 GCA_029880385.1 Cyclobacteriaceae bacterium
TACCCTGTCGGGTGGTAATATCCTCGATGATGGGCTGAGGCGGACCTTGCGAGTACAGGGCGAGTTTGTAACGCTGGGCCAGATGGCTGACATTGTCGTCAAACATGACAAGGGAAATATTGTCTACCTGAGGGATATCGCCGAAATACGGTTTGATTTCAGGGAAAAGGAAAGCTATGCACGCCTGATGCAATTGCCCGTTGTGTCGGTGGATGTGATCAAGCGTGGTGGGGAAAATATGCTGCGGGCCACAGAAAAAATACAAGTGGCCCTTGATAAGGTACGTCCCAATTTCCCTGCTGACCTTCAGATGACGATTACCAACGATCAGTCTGAATTTGTTCAGAATATGGTGAGCTCACTGGAAAACAACATTATTTCAGGGGTAATTCTCGTGGTTTTGGTCCTGCTCTTTTTTCTGGGTACCCGAAATGCCCTTTTCGTAGGTGTGGCCATTCCCTTGTCCATGTTTATTTCTTTTATTGTGCTGGGGGCGTTTGGTATCACCATCAATATGATGATCCTTTTTTCGCTCATCATGGCACTGGGTATGCTGGTGGATAATGGGATTGTCGTGGTTGAAAATGTATACCGCTTGATGGAATTGGGTTATAGCCCACTGGCCGCCACCCGCAAAGGGGTGGGTGAAGTAGCCCTCCCCATAATCTCCTCTACGGCCACGACGCTGGCAGCCTTTTTGCCACTGGCTATCTGGCCGGGCATGATGGGTCAGTTTATGTCATACTTACCTATTGGGCTGATTATTACACTTTCCTCTTCCTTATTTGTGGCCCTGGTTATTAACCCGGTGCTTATTGCTTCCTTTATGAAACTTCAGGATGGCGAATTAAAGCCTGATTTCAAAAAAGTATGGCGAAATGTAGGCATTGTAACCGGGCTGGGGGCCAGCTTCCTTTTATTGGGTGCTTTTCAGCCGGTCAGGGCTTTTAGTGTGATGGGAAATATCGGGATTGTTCTGGGGATGCTGATTTTGCTCAATGTGTATGTGTTAAGCCCCATGGCAGGCTGGTTTCAGGAGCATGTATTGCCCTGGATGGAGCACATCTACTCCCGTACCCTGACGTATGCCCTGCGGGGCAAGCGTCCCTATGTGTTTTTTGGAGGGACCATCCTGTTGTTTATTGCCTCTTTTGGACTCATGAAGCTGTTCCCGCCCAAGGTTATCTTTTTCCCGATCAACGAACCCAAATATGTCAATGTTTTCATTGAATTGCCGTTGGGTACCGACATAGAAGTGACCAACGAGTTTGCCAAAAAAATTGAGTCAGAAGTGGCCCAGATCATCAGGCCCCATCTTTGGATGGTGGAATCCATGATTACCAAAGTAGGCGAAGATACCGCAGACCCCAATGACCGAAGTGCCGTGGGGCAGGGTTCTTCACCTAATAAAGCCCGCATCACCATCAATTTTTCGGAGTATAAAAAGCGAAAAAACCCCGAAACAGGCACCTACTATTCTACAGGAGCCATCATGGAGGAATTACGTTCTTCGATCCGGCCATATCCGGGCGTAATCATGACGGTGAACAAAGATGCTGCTGGTCCTCCTGCGGGCAAACCCATTAATATCGAAATAGCAGGTAGCGATTATTCCCGCCTGAACAAGATTGCCGCTGATATCATTCACCTGATCAATGAATCGGATATTGAGGGGATCGAACACCTCAAGTCGGACTTTGAGGATGGTAAACCAGAGCTGATCATCGACATAGACCGTGACAATGCCCGTCGCTTTGGATTGTCTACCCAGATGGTGGCAGGGGAAATCCGTACATCATTGTTTGGCCGTGAAATCTCGCAGTTTAAGATGGGAGAGGACGACTACCCTATCCAGCTGCGGTTAAATGACCAATTTCGCTACAACCTTGATGCGATAATGAACAAGAGTATCACCTTTCGCGACCAGTCGTCGGGAAAAATCCATCAGGTTCCCATTTCATCGGTGGCAACTGCCGAACTGAGCAGCACCTATGGGTCGGTCAAACGCAAAGACCTGGATCGGATCATTACCGTATCGTCCAACGTTACCGGCGATGCCAATGCTACGGAAATCAACCGGAAAATACAGGCATTGATCGAAAGTGACTACCAGATACCCGCCGGCTATACCTATACGTTTGGGGGCGAGCAGCAAAAGCAAAGGGAGGAAATGTCGTTTCTGAGCGGGGCCCTATTGCTGGCTGTATTCCTTATTTTCCTGATCATTGTGGCGCAGTTTAACAAAATCACCACCCCATTGATCATTATGTCATCCGTTATTTTGAGTACAATCGGCGTTTTTCTTGGCCTGATTTTATTCAACATGGATTTTGTGGTTATCATGACCATGATCGGGATTATATCCCTGGCTGGTATTGTCGTCAATAATGCAATTGTACTCATCGACTTTATCGAACTGATCCGCGACAGGAAGAGGAAAGAGACAGGCGTAGACAGACTGGGGTTTGACGAGATCATTGCGGCCATTATCGAAGGGGGCAAAACCCGCTTGCGACCGGTTTTGCTGACGGCCATTACCACGGTGCTTGGTCTTATCCCGCTGGCAGTAGGGATCAATGTGGATTTTATAGGCTTGTTTACCCATTATGATCCCGATTTTTTTATGGGGGGTGACAATGTCCTTTTCTGGGGACCTATGTCATGGACAATTGTCTTCGGGCTAACATTTGCTACCTTTCTTACCTTGGTGATTGTCCCCATTATGTACCTGTTTTTTGCCCGCTTCAACCGGTGGATCGGGATCAGCTAACGACCGTGAAAAAATTTATTTACTCCTGATAAAACGCACGAAATAAGTCATGCATACAAACCAATTGATCGTCTTCCTGATAGTGATAACGGTGTATTTTCTGATCGAAATCTACGTATTTGGTGTGGTTCGGGCCTTGTTGGCCGAGTCGTCAGACGGGGTGCGACGCAGTGCCTGGATCATTTACTGGGGCATCTCCCTTATCGCCCTGATTGGGGTTTTGTTTTACACAAAATTAGATCCGGTGGTTTTCAGGGAATTGAGGTTGTTTATCCTGACTCTGTTTTTTGTCAACCTGATGGCCAAGCTGGCGGCTTCGTTGCTGGTAGCAGGAGACGATTTCAGGCGGTTGGTCACGTTTCTTTACGGCTATTTTTCACCCGCGACACCACAAACGATGCCCGGGAGGTCTGCGTTTATGGCCAAAGCGGCCATGGCTGCCGGAGCGGTGCCACTTGCTGTGTTTTCCTTTGGTATCCTGACAGGTGCCTATGATTATCGCGTACGTAGAAAATCGATCACTTTCCCCAACTTGCCCCGGGCCTTTGACGGGATCAGGGTTGTGCAGATTTCAGATATTCATACCGGCAGTTTTTTTAACAAAACTGCCGTACAAGGAGGCATAGACCTGATCAACGGGGAAAAGCCGGATCTGGTACTTTTTACCGGCGATCTGGTCAATGACGAAAGTGCAGAAGCCAAACCCTATCTGGATATTTTCAAAAAAATAAAGTCTCCA
>JAOUOM010000385.1 GCA_029880385.1 Cyclobacteriaceae bacterium
GGCAAAAATAGCGAAAAGGACCTGATAAGGGCGATTTACCGCAGGAAATTGACCTGTAACTTTCAAAACCATGTACAAAACAAAAAGGCTTTTACGGTGACAGCCTTTTGCCCGGGTCCTTTTTACTTATTTCGTCAAAAAATCCCTGATATCCTGCGCCAACCTGACCAGATCCGGCTCATGTGTGTACATCATATGCCCCCCGTGGTAATAGGTCATTGTCACCCGTTCAGGCACGATGCCATTTCTGGAAAACGTATATTCGGCATCAAAAAATGGACAGATCAGGTCGAAATAACCACTGGCTACCAATACATCCATGGCGGTATTGCGTCGCATGGTCTCCCCCAGTTTACGCGCTACATTTACCCAGGAGGGTTCCCAGTCCCTACCGTCGGGCACAGGACGCCAGCGCCATTTTTCATATATCGCATCATTGGAACTCAGGTAGGGGCGATCCATGTCTACCTTTAGGACCGAAGCATAATAGTGGTTCAGTGCAGCTGTATAGGCCGATCCGATCTGATAGCTGGCAGGGTCGCCGAGGGTAGGACGTTCGGATACGTCATCGGCCTCGTCACCCATGTACCGGCCATCCAGACGCCCCACGACCAGGCCTTTATCGGCCAGTAGCTGTTTCTGAAAACGAGGCACCAGTATCCTGAGGTTGGATTTTAGGATATAGGACGTATCCAGGCCGGTAAAGTAGGCGAGCTTGTCGGCGATAGAGTTGCGGGCTACGTTACTTAGCCGGGAGCCCCGGTAAAGTGCCGGGCCATATTGGTCATAGGCAAATTGACGGCATTCTTCCACAAATGCTTCCAATGTCTTTCCTTGCCCGGCTTTTTGGTGGTACCAGGCAGTAGCTGCCATACTGGGCAGGTACGTGAGGTAGGAGGTGATATTGTCATGAATGGAGGTTGATCCGGCATAATCCAGTGCCTGTGAGATCAGGATTAGTCCGTTTAATGCCATATCTTGCCCCTGTCCTTCCAGTGCATGGGCTACCCCTACTGCACGGGTGGTGCCAAAACTCTCACCTGCTAGGTATTTGGGTGAAAACCAACGTTGATTTTCGGTGATCCATTGCCGGATAAACCGGGCGATGGAGGTAGCATCTTCGTTTAATCCCCAGTAATCTTCTACTTTGCCTTCGCCTACTACCCGGCTATAACCTGTACCCACCGGATCGATAAAAACCAGGTCTGTCAGGTCAAGCAGTCCATGCTTGTTTGGCTGTAGGGGATATGGCGCGGCACCATCATCCTGTACCGCATCATCGTCGACTTTCACAATTTGGGGCCCAAAAAAACCCATATGCAACCAGATCGATGCTGAGCCCGGCCCACCGTTGAATATAAACGTGACCGGTCTTTTC
Organism: Cyclobacteriaceae bacterium; assembly: GCA_029880385.1. GTDB lineage: Bacteria > Bacteroidota > Bacteroidia > Cytophagales > Cyclobacteriaceae > JAOUOM01. The sequence continues at coordinate 1,379 of JAOUOM010000385.1, forward strand.
CCCACATCAGGCATATCTTCCTGAATGTACGCAACTGACCAGATGGATGCGACGGCCTCCCCGTCTGCACTTTTGAGGTAGGTTTCCTTGGCCACCGCCTTGTAGCGGATTGTTTTTCCTCCAAAAGTCCCCTGATGTTTTGTGATGAACGATGCAGGTTTGGGTATGGGTTTTTTTTCGCCCGTTTTGTCCTGTGCCAAAGCGGAAAAGACAAAAAAGAGCAGCAACAGTGTGGTGGATTTTTTCATACGGACAGTCTTTTTACCAGCTAATGTAACGATAGTTGGCAACTTGACCTTTTTCTATGTCCGATTTAGGATTTAGTACGGGAGCGGCAGGTACTGGCTCCTGGTTGGCCTGTTACCCGCTCTTCGCTCTATCTTTTCTTCCCGCATCGGAAGGCAAACCCGAAAGAAAAGGATGCCGCTTCGATCGGGGCTGGACATCTGGTTGTTGGCGGTTTATAGTAACGGATCAGGGAATCAGAATAAAAGAAAAAAGCCAAAACCTACAGGTTTTGGCTTTTTGTGCTCCTCCTCTTGGGCTCGAACCAAGGACCCTTTGATTAACAGTCAAATGCTCTAACCAGCTGAGCTAAGGAGGAGTGTTCCTCTAAAAGGAGTGCAAATGTATTTTCAGATATCTTTTATCCAAAGCGAATCATGGAAAAAATTTTTATTTCGGATTTTTCACCCTAAAAATCACGCAAACACGACACAATGACATATTTATTTTTCTTATTCATCACAAAAAATGACATAATGACATTAAAATACACTAAAACTTCACTTTTTTGGTCATGGCACACATTTCGATAAATCCATATCGAATGTTTCACCTAAAAACAATAAAACCATGACACTTATCAAATACAACCCCAGTAGCTATCGACCTGCAACATTCAGCAGTGTCCTTGACAAATTTTTTAATGATGCGTTCCAGGGCGAAAGGAGCCTTGCATCCTTTTCACCACAGGTAGATATTGCCGAAACGGGCAAGAATTTTGAAATCCAGTTTCACCTGCCGGGTGTCAAAAAGGAGGAAATCAACATCAGCGTCCACGACGACCGCCTGACGGTAAGTGGTGAACGAAAAATGGAAAATGAGAAAAAAGAGAAGAACTTCCATACGGTGGAAAGTTATTACGGCACATTCAACAGGTCATTTTACATGCCTGACAATGTAAACCTTGAAAAAATCGATGCATCATACAAAGACGGAATCCTTACGATCCTGATCCCAAAAGATGAAAAGAAAGAATTGAAGCGTACCATTTCCATTCGGTAATCAGTGAATCATGCGGGCGGCCAAGGGCCGCCCGCATTGTTAAATGATGTTAAGCTTTCCTTGTTTGCACGGTTTTCACAACCAAAACATTCTAATTTCGGTATACAGTTTATCAAATCAACAAAAGGTGAAAGAAGATGACCAATAGAAGTTTGTTTTTTGCAATGATCCTTTCGTCACTAATTGGAGGAGTGGTCGCCATTGGTGGTTATGCCCTGCTCCTCGACGAAAAGCAGGCTCCGGTATTGCCGGTTAGCCAGTCAAATCCAGCCGCATTTACCAATTATGTGGTCGATACGGCAACGTCCATCGTGCCCGAAGGGCTCAATTTTGTACACGCAGCCAATAGTGCTACCGCATCCGTCGTGCATATTAAAACTACCTATTCAGGCATCAGGGAGGGCGTTACCAGCCCGATGGATGAATTTTTACGCGAATACTTCGGTGATACCCCGGGCCGGCAAAGAGGTCCATCGCAGGGAGCAGGCTCTGGCGTGATCGTTAGTCCCAATGGATACATTGTTACCAATAACCATGTAGTCGATGATGCCACGGAAATAGAAGTGTTGCTCAATGACAACCGCAGCTTTAAGGCAGATGTGATCGGGCTGGATCCCACCACAGACCTGGCCGTTTTAAAAATCAAGGCCGATAACCTGCCTTCGATGAAGTGGGGCAATTCCGAACAACTCCAATTAGGTGAATGGGTATTGGCCGTTGGCAATCCTTTTGAATTTCGTTCCACTGTGACTGCCGGGATTGTAAGCGCCAAGGCCCGAAACATCGGCATTCTGGCACGGCAAAATGACAACCTGCAGATTGAATCTTTCATTCAGACTG
>JAOUOM010000386.1 GCA_029880385.1 Cyclobacteriaceae bacterium
GGGCGATGAGCCAAACAGATGGGAGAGTTTGAGGTGGAAAGGGTGCTTATTTTCTTTGTTTTTAAAGACCAATTCCTGGCTTCCGGTGGTTTCACCTACTTCAAAATACGGGGCACGTTCACGTTCCGCCACACGTTTGAGGTAGTCGGTATCTTTTTCTTTGAGTACCAGTCCCATTCGTTCCTGCGATTCATTGGAGAGGATTTCCTTGTCGGAAAGTGTGGGGTCACCGATGGCAAATTTTGTAAGATCAAATTCTCCTCCTGTTTCTTCGACGAGTTCGGACAGGCAGTTGAGATGCCCGCCGGCACCATGGTCATGGATGGAGATGATCGGGTTGATGTCGGCCTCGGCCAATGCACGGATGGCATTGGCAACACGTTTTTGCATTTCCGGGTTCGATCGCTGTACGGCATTCAGCTCGATAGCATTTTCAAACTCACCGGTTGCCACGGAAGAGACAGCTCCACCGCCCATTCCGATGCGGTAGTTATCGCCACCCAGCACGATGATTTTTTCACCTTTTTCCACGGGCAGTTTTTTGGCTTCGCCTAACCGGGCAAATCCAACACCTCCTGCCATCATGATGACCTTGTCAAAGCCGTGGGTCGTGTCATTTTCCTCATGTTCAAAAGTCAGCAGGCTACCGCTGATGAGTGGCTGGCCGTATTTGTTGCCAAAATCACTTGCTCCGTTTGATGCTTTGATCAGAATGTCCATGGGTGTCTGGTAGAGCCATTTTCGTTCCCGGATACCGCTTTCCCAGTCCCTGTTTTCCGATGAACGGGGATAAGATGTCATGTACACTGCGGTGCCTGCCAGCGGAAAACTTCCTTGTCCACCGGCCAGGCGGTCGCGTATTTCGCCCCCCGCACCGGTAGCGGCACCATTGAACGGTTCTACTGTGGTGGGGAAATTGTGTGTTTCGGCCTTGAGTGAAATGACGGATTCAATATCCCTGGTAACAAAAAAGTCGGGCTTATCGTGGGTTTTGGGGGCAAATTGTTCGATGACGGGGCCTTTCACAAACGCCACATTGTCTTTATAGGCCGAAATGATAAAGTTGGGGTGATCCAGGGATGTTTTCTTGATCCACTGAAAAAGGGTATTGGCCTGTGGTTCTCCATTCAGTACAAACTGGCCATTGAATATTTTGTGCCGACAGTGTTCGGAATTGATTTGGGAGAACCCAAAAACTTCCGAGTCAGTAAGGGGCCGTCCCATTTCCTGCACACATTTTTCGAGGAAAAGTATTTCTTCTTCGTTAAGTGCCAGTCCTTCTTCGTCATTATAGGCCCTGATGTTTTCAATCGGGCGGATGGGCTCGGGTACATGGGCAAGATCAAAAACATCCTGTCCCAGGCCATCGAAACGCTGCTGCAGCATGGGGTCAAAACTGACAGATTCCTTGCTTTCGAAAAATTCTTCTATTCTGTAAATCCCCGTGATCCCACAATTCTGAGTGATTTCAACTGCGTTGGTGCTCCAGGGGGTGATCATTTCTTTTCTTGGCCCGATGAATGATCCATTCAGATGCGATTCCTTCAGGCTGGCAGCCCCGGAAAATAGCCAGGAAAGGATTTCAATGTCGCGGGAAGTAAGTGCATTGTTTGAACCGATTACGTAATAGGGTCCGTCTGCTTTGCGGAAGAAATGAATCATGCGATCAGGAGATTGAAATGAAAGCGCAAAAATAGAATAATTAGATGAGGAAAGCCCTTGTATGAGAAAGGAAAGATGGTGCCTGGAAGGCAAAATACATGCAATGAAAAACAAAAGCCCGGAGAATGACCGGGCTTTTGGCTTTTACTGTTTTTTAGAAGGTATTTGGATCAATAATCGGAATATTCGGTCGGGTAAAGGAAGGTTATGTCAATGTGAGATACATTGTTCTTGTATTTTTCCATTGCGACCAATTCCTTCCACTCCGGGGCATCGCTAAAAGATTTCCAGTGGGCATCACGGCTTGCCTGGTTTTCGAATGAGGTCATGTACATCAGGTTTGGCATGACAGGACCGGAGATCACTTCCCCATAGAAAATGGCATTAAACTGGAGTTTGTCAAATAATTTGATTTCCCCTCCGGCATTGAACATATCCACTTTGTTGCGGTAGTAGCTTTCAGATGCCGACTCATAGCTTCGAAGTTCGTACACCCTTTCAGTGCGCGGGCCGGTGAGTTTAGGTGTTTGCATGACCGGCATGTCGCTAAATGCGAACAACAGGATAGACTCCACTCGTGCAAAGGCAGGGTTTGTGTAATTCGTGTTGATGTAGTCATCTCCGTCTGACAGGTATTGCTTGTCGGCAGCAAGTTTGTTTTCAAGGGAGTTGAATTGCTCAAGGTTCCGAAAAGGAATCAATACATAGATGTTTCGGCTAGAGTCACTTTTATTGGTGATGGGTTTGAAAACCCCTACGTTTTGAATCCCCTGACGATGGAGGGCAGGCAGGAACGCATCCTGCAGGTATTTGTCTACCCGCTGTTCCTGGGCCACTGATGTGAGGGTGTAGGTTTTGATTTGATAGTAGTCACGCTTGCCCTTTTGGCCGTAGGCGATCAGGCTGGTAAAAAGCATACCGGCGACAAATAAAATGTTGACAACTTTTTTCATATTGTTTCTATAAATTAGGATTTCCAATGCTTAGATTGGGATTATACATCAAAACTATCACTGATATTTTTGTGGACTGACGTGGAAGCCATATTCTTTGAGAGTTTTTACATTAAAGGTCAGCAAAAGGGACGTTTTATGAAAATAGTACCTGTGTGATTCCTGTTGTGATTATATTAAGTTAAATTTGCGCTTTGTTTTGAATAGCGAGTAATAAATTCAAGAAAATCAGATGATTACAGATTTCCAACATAGAAAGTTAGCCTATTTTTTTAATCTTTTTGACCATAATAAAAATGGCCACCTTACCATTGAGGATTTTTCGGAAGTAGCAGAAAAAATATGCGATAAACTTAGTTTCAGGCCCGGAACAAAGCAATATGAACAGGCGATGCTCAAATCCGTGGCATTGTTTCACAAGCTATTACGGGATATACCAAACCACGAAAGTCAGACCATTGGAATGGAGCCATGGATTGAGTATTTCAGTAGGGAGTTAATCGAAAAGGGTGATGAAGAGTTGATTTTTGAATACATCGAAGTTATCATTGGTTTTCTTTTCGATCTTTTTGATGATAATCATGACGGTTACATTTCCCAATTGGAATATAAAGAAATGTTTATGATCTACGGGATTGATACTACATATTCTGAGAGTATCTATTATAAACTTGACCTGAACAAGGATGGTCTATTATCACGAAATGAGCTTTGTCATGCCATCGAGACTTTTCTGACTTCCGATGAAGAAAACATGAGTGGTAACTGGATTTTTGGAAAATTTGAATGAAGTAGAAAAACCTTTACCTGTCGTTTAGTACTTCAAAGCGCTGAATCAATTCATTTCCTTTTTCATCGATCAGGGTGAGGGTGTGTGGCCCCTGACCAG
>JAOUOM010000387.1 GCA_029880385.1 Cyclobacteriaceae bacterium
GAAAACGTTGCGGGGTTTGGGTTGCGCACCCCTGGCAATTTCGCTACATTCGCGCTTTCTGCCAACTGTGAGCACACACTCAATAGTCGCGTGTTGTATGCCATATGTTACATAAACAAAGAATGTTACCCGAGATGACAAATATCATACACCGGAAAAAATGCGTAAAATACTTTTGAAAAATTGTTCAAAACCTCAATCAAGTCATTAAGAAAATACCAAAATGTTACCTAGCCGTCATAAAAGATTTCTGTTTAAGTACAGCCTGATTCCACCAAAAAAATGGAGATCTGTCGCAACCTTTTTTGTCGCAATAATCGTAGGTATGGGTCTTTTTTTAATTGACTTTTCCAATGCTTCATCTTATCTGTCAGATGATCCGCAGGCATGTGTCAATTGCCATATCATGCAGCCTCAGTACATCACCTGGACACACAGTTCGCACAGAGAAGTGGCCAATTGCAATGCGTGTCATGTCCCTCAAGGGAATGTTTTCAATAAGTATTTTTTTAAAGCTAAGGATGGCATGAACCATGCCTCAATTTTCACTGCCAGAGCAGAGGCGGAAGTTATCAGGGCACTTCCCCCATCTGTTGAGGTTATTCAAAACAACTGCATTAGATGCCATCAGGATCAGGTGACAGATGCTAAATTGGCTTCATTTGTTGTCGATCATGTCCAAAACAGGACAGATCGGACCTGTTGGGAGTGCCATCGAGATGTGCCACATGGAAAGGTAAGAAGCTTATCTGCCGTGGGGGCTCAAATAGAACCCATCAGGGAGTATACCCCCGAAGATTATTCCGTTGTGCCAAAGTGGCTACGACAGTCAATGGATGAAATCTCAACGCATGACGAAAAGAAATAATGTATTAATGATATGAAAAACTGGATGCTTTTTACAATAACTGCATTAGCTGCCTTTTTGCTGGCACTCCTTGCAGTCAATATTTTTGAAAGAAAGTCTGAGGCGAAATTTGCCTACCAACCAAAAGTGGCCCTGGAAGGAATTGAGCCGAGAGATTCTGTATGGGGCTTAAACTATCCCCGGCAGTACCAATCGTACATGAAAACCAAAGAAACGACGTTTAAAAGTATGTTTGGCACTTCGGGGCATCACGATATCCTAGATTCCGATCCGGAATTGGTCATTCTCTGGGCAGGTTATGGTTTTTCCAAAGATTACAATGCACCCAAAGGACACGCATGGGCCATTGATGACATTCATAAAACGCTACGAACAGGTGCTCCTATGAAAGCAGGTGAAGGCCCGATGCCCTCTACCTGCTGGACGTGTAAAAGTACAGACGTGCCGCGTTTAATGAACGAAATTGGCGTTGCAGAATACTATACAGGAAAATGGGCTGATCTGGGAACCCAGGTTGTGAACCCGATCGGTTGTGCCGATTGCCATAATCCTCAAACCATGAAACTGACAATTACGCGACCTGCATTGATTGAAGCTTTTGAAGCCATGGGCAAAGACATCAATGATGCCTCACACCAGGAGATGCGATCTTTGGTTTGTGCACAGTGCCATGTGGAGTATTATTTTGATGGGAAGAAAGAAGGCGCGGGTGAAGCCAAGTACCTAACCTTTCCGTGGAAAGACGGCATGACTGCGGAAAACATGGAGCAGTATTACGACAAATTCGAATTTGCCGACTGGACACATACACTCAGTAAAACACCCATGCTCAAAGCCCAGCACCCTGACTATGAGGTTTTTACTACGGGTGTTCATGCCAAGCGCGGCGTTAGTTGTGCTGATTGCCATATGCCGTATCAGACCGAAGGAGGACAGAAATTCACAAATCACCATATTGGCTCGCCATTGTCGAATGTGGAAAATTCATGTTTCGTTTGTCACAGAGAAAAAGTTGAGGATTTAGTTACGGATGTATATGATCGTCAGCGCAAAATAAAAGAAGGAACAAAGAAACTACAGAAGCTCATTGCCATGGCACACATAGAAGCGGCTAAGGCTTGGGAATTGGGCGCCACAGAAGCACAAATGATGTCCATTCAGGCGGGAATACGACATGCGCAATGGCGATGGGATTATTCCGTGGCTTCTCATGGGGCAGCTTTCCACTCACCGTTGGAAACAAGCAGTACGGTTACTGCTGCTACTGACATGATTCAGGAAACACGAATATCCTTGGCCCGCTTACTGTCAGACCTGGGCTTCAATGAGCCAGTTCCCATGCCGGATCTCAGCAGCAAAGAAGCACTCCAGGCCTTCATCGGTTTGGATATGAAACAACTGAAAGAAGAGAAAGAGGTCTTTATGGAAGAAATCGTGCCTCAATGGCTAAAAGAAGGAAAAAAGAGGGAAGCGTCATCTTCCGTTAAATTCATTTCAACATCCAATTAACCCCTATATTATGAAGTCATATTCATTTCTGCTAGGATTGCTATGCCTGGCCGTAATCATTCCCAACCTTGCTAAAGCTCAATTCAACCTGGATGGGCAAATGCTTATAAGGAGTGAATTTCGTAATGGCTACCTTGAAGTGAAACCCGAGAACACAGATCCTGCCGGATTCATTGCACATCGAGCTAGGTTGCAAGCCAGTTACAAAAGCGACGATCTGAATTTTTTTATGAGTATTCAGGATGTACGAACATGGGGGAGCAGTTCACAGGCGAATCTTAGCGATAACTTTCTTTCTGTACATGAGGCATGGGGTGAATTTTCGATAGGAGAATATTGGAAAGTGAAGCTTGGAAGACAGGAATTGACCTACGACAATGCACGATTTCTTGGAAATCTGGACTGGGCTTTGCAGGCCAGATCACATGATTTTGCATTGATGAAATACGAAAAAGATGACCGAAAGCTACACCTGGGCGGTGGGTTCAATCAAAATGAACAAAAATTGACCCATAATTTTTTAAGTACACCCAACCAATATCGAACCGCACAATTTCTACACTATGAAAATAAACTGGGCGGTTTTGAATATTCCTTCCTTTTTTGGAACGAAGGCAGACAGAATGGCAAACTGGACTCAACGGGCAATCCAATTGATAATGAGGTGTATTTTCGACCAACACTAGGACTTCCTGCCCTGAAGGCTTCTATGGGCAAAACTGATGTAAGCAGCTATTTCTATTATCAGTTTGGAGAAGATATTACCGGGACGAATGTATCGGCATTCAACGCAAGTGCACAGGTCAGTCAGACGTTCTTTGAAAACGAGGATGGCAGGAAATGGCGAGCGACTTTTGGATATGAAGTAATCTCGGGTACCGATGGCAATGTAACAGGCTCAAATCGTTCCTACTCACTTCAGTATGGCACAAATCATATATTCAACGGCTACCTGGATTGGTTTTTTGTTGCCAATCGGTGGGAAAATTCCACTGGCCTTCATGACATTTACTTGAGAAGCAGATACACGTTCAGTCCCAAATTCTGGATGCAGGCCGATGGACATTGGTTTTCCTCCTATGCTCAACCGCTTAATCAAGCTGACCAATTGGTGACGGATCAAAC
>JAOUOM010000388.1 GCA_029880385.1 Cyclobacteriaceae bacterium
TCAGGCAAAAACCCTTTTGGATGCTGTTGTTACTTCAGGTACAAAACCTGATGGTTCTGCCATCGGTCTTGAGCCTTTGTATGGTGATATCTTTGATGCGGCCAACCGTAATGGTACGGAAGCGATCTATACCGTTCAGTATTCCGTAAACGATGGTTCTGGTGGATGGAACGCAGGATGGGGTGAAGTATTGAACTTCCCTTACAAGAGTGGTACGTCTCCAGGTGGATGCTGCGGGTTCTTCCAGCCTTCACAGGAATTTGTCAACTCATTCCGTACATCTGGCGGTCTTCCATTATTGGATGGTTCATACAACAATACACCTGTTGTTAACGATATGGGATTAGCTCCTGCTGACCCTTTCACAGAAGATGCAGGTCCATTGGATCCTCGTTTGGACTGGACTGTAGGTCGTCGAGGACTTCCTTACCTCGATTGGGGTGATCACACAGGTTCTGACTGGATTCGTGATCCTTCTTATGCAGGTCCTTATAGCCCTAAAAAGCAGGTGTACAGAAAATCTCAGGAAGGTCAGTTGACTGAAGTGGGTAACTGGACATCCGGATGGACAGCAAATGGCTATCGAATGATCCGATATGCTGACGTGTTGTTGTTGTTGGCAGAATGCCAGGCAAAGACTGGTGATTTGGCCGGTGCTACAGCAAATGTAAATGCTATTCGTTCACGTGCGGCTGATCCTGCCGGATTTGTGATGGAAGCTGATGGGGTAACACCTGCAGCTAACTACCAGATTGCTACCTATCCTGCTACGTTTGCTACTGAAGCAGCTGCCATGGCAGCCATTCAGATGGAGCGTAAGCTGGAACTTGGTATGGAAGGTCATCGTTTCTTCGACCTTAAGCGTTGGGGCAATGCAGAAGCTGTGCTTAATGCATACCTTGCTTATGAGAAAAACGAGCGTACTGTGCTCTTTATCCAGGGTGTATCTTTCGGTCCTGAGGATGTGAATTATCCTATTCCACAGCGACAGATTGACCTTGCTAATGGCAACCTTGTTCAGAATTAATAAGTACGATTACGTATATAAAAAGCCATCTTCGGATGGCTTTTTTTTTGTGCCCTATCGTTCCATACAGGACAAAAATCATGTGGGGATTTGGCCGAATGTATGAAAAATAAGCCCGAATAATGTGGGGTTTACCTAATTTTATGGCTGCTTTTAACGCGTTGTTTTGGCTAAAAAATAAATGATAATGAAAAATATAGGATTGATCCTGAGTGTGTTCCTGCTTTATTCTTGCGGGGAGGCTCCTTTGCGGTTTGAACGGCTAGAAAGTGAAAAAACCGGGATATCGTTTTCCAATGACCTGACAGAAACCGATTCGTTTAATATTTTAAAAAATGAATACATCTACAATGGCGGGGGCGTAGGCGTTGCCGATTTTAATGCCGATGGCTTGCAGGATCTTGTGTTCGTTGGCAACCACGTGTCTACACGTTTTTACCTGAATAAGGGAAATTTACGTTTTGAGGATATCAGCGATCGTTTCGACGGACTGACCAATGATCAGTGGTATAGTGGCGTTAGTGTGACTGACATTAATGGTGACGACCTGCCTGATTTTTACCTTACATCTACCATGTCCAAAATCGGGGAGCAACGTAAAAATAAGTTTTGGGTAAATCAGGGATTGGATTCGGATGGATTGCCAACCTATCGGGAAATGGCCGAAGATTATGCCATTGCCGATACAGGATACTCGGTTCACTCTGTTTTTTTCGACTATGATTTGGATGGGGATCTGGACCTGTATGTGCTCAATAACATTTTGAACAAAATGGTTCCGACGAATTATCGGCCTAAAATAACGGATGGAAGTTCGATAAATAATGATCGTCTTTATCAAAATACGGGTAATGGGAAATTTATCGATGTGACTATTCCGGCCGGTATTGTGTATGAAGGCTATGGTTTGGGCCTGGCCGTAGGGGATGTCAATAAAGATGGATACCCGGATCTCTATATTTCGAATGACTATGCATCCAATGATCTCCTGTATATCAATCAGGGCGATGGTACGTTCCAGAATGAATCCGCATCCTATCTTTCGTATCAGTCTAAGTTCTCCATGGGTAACGATATTTCTGATTATAATAATGATGGCAATCCCGACATTATCACCGTGGATATGTTGCCGGAGGCCTATTTCCGCAAAAAACAGACCATCAACGGCAATAGTTATATTTTCTATATAAATGATGAAAAATATGGCTATGAGCACCAATACACCCGCAATATGATCCATCGTCACAATGGCTTTGGAGGGGAGCAGATGCTGCCATTTAGTGAAATTGGCCAGCTGCTTGGCGTCTATCAAACCGAATGGAGCTGGTCGCCACTTTTTGCCGATTTTGATAATGATGGCGATCGGGATTTGTTTATCACCAATGGATTTCCGAAAGATTTAACAGATAAGGATTTTACCAATTATCAGGCACAAGTAGGCGGATTTGTGGCGTCCGATGCGCATATGCTAAGTCGTATACCGGTTGTCAAAGTGTCCAACTATGCCTATGAAAGCAAGGATGGCAACAGCTTTGAGGATAAAACAGAGGCATGGGGCATGAAAATACCGTCCTTTTCGAATGGTGCTTCATTTGTCGATCTTGATAATGATGGAGACCTGGATTATGTCGTAAATAACATCAATGAACCGGCGTTTATCTATCGTAATAATACCATTGGAGGCCTGAAGGATGCAGCCCATTACATTCGGTTGAAATTAAAAGGTTCTTCGTTTAATACACTTGCGATCGGTGCACGGGTCGAAATATGGGTTGATGGACATTATCAATTTATGGAACAATCCCTTAGCAGAGGGTACATCTCGTCTGTCGAGCCCATTGTTCATTTTGGACTCAAATCGGGTAATCCCATCGATTCAATCCGCGTGTTGTGGCCGGGAAATAAGCGGGTGACCTTGCTAAAGGAGGTCATGCCCAATCAGCTGTTAGCTGTGAACGAGGCAGATGCCCAATCGTTTGAAGGGCGAATAAAGCCTGAAAACAAACCCGCCTTCTTTACTTCGGTTCAGGATGTACTCGATTACACGCATTCGGAGATTGATTATATCGATTTTTTCCAAAACCAAAATATCCTTCCGCATAAATATTCCCAAATAGGCCCATGTATGGCCAAAGGGGACATTGATAATGATGGCAAGGATGATTTGATTATCGGGGCTTCTTCCGATTTGCCTACCCAGGTGTTTTTGTGGAGGGAAAATGGTTTCGTAAATACTCAATTTTCTGGACTTACAGATCGTAAACAATGTCAGGAGTCTGATCTGGTGTTTGTAGACATAGATCAGGATGGTGATCAGGATATTGTATCACTGGCAGGCGGCTATACCAATGAAAAAGCTGAGGAATATCGCCATTTTGTCTATCTCAATAAGGGTGGGTCATTTTCAAAAATGGAAATCAATATACCTCCTTTCCCGGCCTCTGTTGTGCGGGCAGCCGACGTGGATCAG
>JAOUOM010000389.1 GCA_029880385.1 Cyclobacteriaceae bacterium
TAACCTTAGAGACTCCTCATTTGCTTTTATGACAAATGCCGTGTGTTGTTGAAGGTCGGTATGGGCCGCTTCGAAATCACCAAGTTCGTAATAGATGGCGGCTCGTAGCTGGTACGCATTGCCCGCCATATTCGATCCTACCGGACTATGCTCGAAAATATAGGCTAGGGATGTCAGTGCCGCTTCCTGGTTCTTTCTGCTATTTTCAAATTGGGCTTTGAGCAAATGATACTTCAAAAGGTGGTTGACATCAGACCCATTGGCCCTAATCAGGCTTTTCAACCGATCCAGGTAAGCAAATGCTGAATCCATTTCCCCAGTCGCCTGATAGGTCGTTGCAATTCGTGTCAAATTGCCTATGCGGGACATCAGGGGGGAATGTTCATCATAATATTCATAGGCCAACAGGTACAAGGCAAGTTTTTCTGCGGGGTCTGTGGATAGCATAGCTCTGGAAGTCAGTAAACTGGCCTGTTTTTCTTTATTCCGGTTCCTTTCGAGACAGGTATTGGCTTCCCCGATAAATTTCGCCCCGTCCCGGCTGGTCCGCATTGCACCCAGCAAGGCATAAAAATAGGCATCCGTATCCGCCTGATCCCGAAGTAAGTCCAGGGCCTTTTGAAAATGTTTGGAAGCCGCCACATTCCATTCAACCGATTCAAGGATGAGCCCATTGACAAGGAACCCTTCGGCCTGATCCGCATCATACCCATGTTTCATTAGCGCGTGTTGTGCCCGGTGTACATAAACAGAGGCCGGTTCGTTTGCCCCATTTAGATGCGAGCAAAAGCCTTTGCCCAGCAGAAACAATGCCTTCTCCCTATCATCCAATTGCGTGGTATCAACCTGATTCAACAAGTTCGCTGCTTCCGCCACCTTGCTGAGATACAACAGAGCCCCGGCCTCGTTTATCAGAGCCATATGGTCACTTTCTTCCAGGTACTTGCTACAGGACAATAAACCGGATAGCGAGAACAGTGACAGGATAAAATATTTGGCACTACGTAAAAGCATAAAACTCAAATATTTAATATAAAAAAACTGGTTGATTCATTAAAAATAGCAAATAATGTAATACAACACGTGTTAGACAAACAATAAACGGAGCAATGACACAAACCTAATAAGGTATATGAAATTTAACCAGATTCCGCAATAATAATGCAGTGATTGCAAAAGTTTTTTTCAGGGCAGATCCAACGTTGTGGGAGGGTAGGAGGTACCACAAAAATCGAAAGACAAACGCAATCAATTAACCGGCCCGATGGTGTATATTTACTTTTTTAAAACACAATGTTTTTATGGATATGAATCATCGCGAAAAAAGCCGTGGGATAAAGGGTTCTTCATGGGCAATTCTCTGTTTGTTGGTAATAGGATTATTTAGTTCACTACCCTCAATTGCACAAGAAAGCAGTTATAAGCTTTTTCTTTCCGAATTTTTTATTCCCGTGGATTCCCAAAATGCTGAATATGTGAGGGAACTCACACATGTAAGTGCCAATCAGTATGAAATCCGTGATTATATGATGAATGGAAATTTATATCAAAAAGGATATGTATCCATCGAGCGTAAGGAGGATGGTACGTCACTTTTCCCGGCGAAAACTCCTTCCGGTTATTCTGAGCAAAATGCACGATATTATTTAGGAAAACACATCAAACAGGGAGAGTTTACCAGGTATTTTGAAAATGGAAATATCGCGTTCATTGGTAATTATGTCAAAGACAATAAATCCGGTATGTTTCAAGAATGGTATTCTGATGGAATGAAAAAAGGAGATTTCTTTTATTATAAGGATTCCATGGAACTAGTGGGAGTGGCTGATTATAGGGTTATTAATTTTTTTGACAGTTTGGGACAACAGAAAGTGATCGAAGGGGAAGGCATTTATTATGAATTCTCAAATGGTTTGTTTTACGCCGGAGGGATCAAAGAGGGCGTAAAGGAAGGTGAATGGAGCGGGTATTTCAATCACGGGAAATCAACATTCAGGGAAACCTATCAGAACGGGCGGTTTGTTTATGGGGTGAGTAAGGATTCACTGGGTCAGGAATACCCCTATGAGGAGATTATGGAGCAACCAAAATATGGAGAAAATGGATTAACAGAATTTTATCAATTGGTAGCCGATCAAATGATCTATCCCAAAAAAGCAAGAAGAAGGGGTATAGAGGGCAGGGTATTTGTCCAGTTTGTGGTTGACAAGGAAGGAAGGACTGTGGATATTAAAACCGTACAAGGGATAGATCCGGAATGTGATTTACAAGCGGAGCAAGCTATCGCAAATGCAGATCGTTTTTCCCCCGGTCGGCATAGAGGGCAGTTGGCTAAATTCAGGATGGTATTACCTGTGATTTTTAAATTAAACAATTGATGACAGCTTCCACAAGGTACTGTGATTAAATTCAAGTGTTATAACAGTAAATTTAATCGACCGAAAAGATGGCTTCCGGTAATTGAATACACGGAAGTCCATCTAGTGTAGCCGGTTAAAATCCTCACAGATCATCTATTGATCACCACCTCATCACCAGGAATCCTTTAGGCTACCGGCAAAGCAGACCATCCCGAATCCCCCTCACGCCATTTGAAATAATCAAATGTGGCTTTTTTTCCGCTGGCAATCAGGTCGTTGATTCGTTTTTTTACGCCCTGAAAATCCGTGGTTTTCACACCCAGGGTATCAATAAATACCGTTCTGCCCCAGTCATTTTGGTGCAGATGGGATCGGTTGGCCATTTCCATCATGAAATCGACCAGGCCAAGTGAGTATTTCTTTATATTGGAAATATCGACCGGGGGTATTTCCCAGCCTTTTCGCGCATACTCAATCACTTCTTTGGAGTCGAGGCGGAAACCTAATGTTTCAAAATTGAATACATGTCCGGACTCACTGCCATAGGTAGTCGCTTTTCCATTACGTTCATTTGACAGGTATTTTTCATGATCAAAAATGTCGATGGGATAATTATAGGAGACGCCTCCATCAACCATTATATTTCCATTCCATTTGACAGATTTAAAATAGAGTGGGATGCTCATCGACATTCGGACGGCATCAGCAATTTTGGTATTGGGCGTATGTTCGTGGGAAAATAACTGTACTTTTTGAGCCGAAAGGTTGGTGCTGGCTACATACAAATGCCGGTAGCCGGGTTCCTTGTCACGGACAGCTTGGTCGAGCTGTGCAAACGTAAAGTCCGGGTTGTTGGTCTTGTAGCGTATCTGATCTTTAATAAACTCTGTGAATGCATCACCCTTGTTCCAGCCAAATTCACGGATCATCCGTCGTATATCCGCCAAAAGGTTGCTGCTGTCCTGAAAGGAACTGAAGTCTGTATTGGCCACTATTTTGGAAACATCGGAGGAAGAAAAGCCAAGGGCAAGGAGTGTGGCATTGATGGCACCGGCCGACGTACCGGCTACGCGTTTGATCCCGGGAAGGATTTTTTTCTCATTCAGGATG
>JAOUOM010000390.1 GCA_029880385.1 Cyclobacteriaceae bacterium
CGGTGGTTTATGGATTTTTTGCCCTGACCGTGGTAACGCCATTTTTACAACTGATTATACCCGGCCTTGGCTCATTCAACGCCCTATCGGCGGGTATCGTGATGGGGATCATGATCATCCCGATGGTATCATCGTTGAGTGAAGATGCATTAAACGCACTTCCCAAAACCTTGCGCGAAGCTTCATACGGCATGGGTGCCACTCGCTTTCAGACGGCATTTAACGTGGCGGTTCCGGCAGCATCATCCGGGATTATCGTATCGGTGATCCTAGCGGTGGCCCGGGCGATTGGCGAAACCATGATCGTATCGATAGCTGCGGGGCAGCAACCCATTCTTACCCTCGATCCCAGGCAGGCCGTCGAGACCATTACGGCCTATATCGTACAGGTAAGCCTGGGCGACGTGGAGCATAATTCCCTGGAGTACAAAACCATCTTTGCTGCGGGAATTACCTTGTTTGTTTTCACATTCCTATTGAACAACTTCAGCTTCTGGATGAAGCGAAAATATCATCAGCGATATGAATAACCTGAAACGAAACCGGATCATTGATACTTCTTTCAAGGTTTTTGGAATAATCAGCACATTCTTCGGGCTGGTGATGCTTGCCGTCTTTATTGGAAAAATCCTGGTGGATGGATTGATGCGTATTGATTGGGATTTTATCACCTCCCTGCCTTCGCGCAAACCCGAAAAAGCCGGGATACTGACCGCCTGGACTGGTACAAGCTGGATTTTGGGACTGACCGCCATCATCTCCATTCCGCTGGGGGTAGCAGCCGGCATCTACCTGGAAGAATATGGAAAGCGAAACAAGCTGGGCTCCCTTATTGAAATCAACATTGCCAACCTGGCGGGCGTCCCCTCCATTATATATGGATTGCTCGGCCTCCAATTATTCGTTCGTTCCATGAACCTGGGCGGAAGCTTATTGGCCGGGGCATTTACGCTGGCCCTGTTGATCCTTCCCATTATCATCGTTGCCACGCGGGAAGCCCTGAAGGCCGTGCCACATACACTACGGGAAGCGTCATTCGGTATGGGGGCTACCAGGTGGCAGACGATCTGGCATCAGGTGCTGCCGGCAGCCTCCGGGGGAATCCTGACCGGGATCATCCTGGCCTTGTCGCGTGCAGTCGGTGAGACGGCACCTTTAATTGTGATCGGCGCACTGGCATATGTACCGTTTGTGGCCAAAAGCCCCATGGACGAATTCACGGTTTTGCCGATGCAAATCTTTAACTGGGTTTCGCGCCCACAGCATGGGTTTATTGTAAATGCCGCCGCTGCCATTATCATATTATTAATTATTACATTTATCCTGAACGGGATAGCCATATATCTGCGAAATAAATGGCAGAAGAAAGTAAACTGGTAGACCGATAACGATCATTCATGAAAAGTATTCAAGCCAATAATGTCAATGCCTATTACGGGGACAACCATGTGCTCAAAGGGATTACCATGGGGATCAAAGAAAACTCTGTAACTGCTTTTATCGGGCCCTCCGGGTGTGGTAAATCCACGTTTCTGCGCATGTTTAACCGCATGAATGATTACATAGAGGGTTTTCGAAAAGAAGGGGACATCCTGATTGACGGCAATGAAATTTATGCACCCGGTATACGCGTAGAGGAGCTTCGCCAAAAAGTGGGAATGGTTTTTCAAAAACCCAATCCCTTTCCAAAAACCATATTTGAAAATGTGGCCTATGGATTGCGAATCCAGGGGATTAAGGACAAAAAGAAGCTTGAGGAGGTTGTAGAAAAATCACTGGTACAATCCGCCCTTTGGGGGGAGGTCAAAGACAGCCTGAACAAATCCGCCTACTCCCTGTCAGGCGGACAGCAGCAGCGTCTTTGCATCGCACGTACGCTTGCGGTGGAACCCAGTATTATCCTCATGGATGAGCCTGCTTCTGCCCTGGACCCTATTTCCACGGCAAAAATCGAAGAACTGATCCTGGAGCTGAAGGACCGGTACACAATTGTCATTGTCACGCACAACATGCAGCAGGCAGCCCGTATCAGTAATAAAACAGCCTTCTTTTATTTGGGCGAACTGATCGAATTTGATAAAACAAAAGACCTGTTTACCAACCCAAAACATGAGCGTACGGAAAGTTATATTACGGGCAGGTTTGGATAATTTTAAATGTTAAAAAAAGGAAACGATTATGTCAAATCTTGAATCGGCACTGGAGGAATTAAAAAAGACAATTTTGGAAATGGCCGAATTGGTCAGCCTTCAGATCAAAAATTGCAAATTGGTCATTGAAGACAATGACAGTGACCTGGCCGAGGAAGTAATTTCCATGGACAAACGTATCAATGCCATGGAATTGAAAATTGACAGGGATTGTGAAAATATACTGGCCTTGTACAACCCGGTGGCGACTGATTTGCGCTTTGTCCTGGCTGCCCTCAAGACCAATCACGACCTGGAGCGCATCGGGGATAATATTCGCGGCATTGCGCGTGCATCGGACGGTGTTTCTACCAAAAAGGAAGCAGAGATGGTAAGGGCCTTTCGTATTTATGAAATGTTTGATACTGTGGAAGCCATCATTTCTGATGTATGCAATGCGCTGGAGCACGAAGACACCAAGCTGGCACGTAAAATTTTCAAAAAAGACGCCAAGCTGGATAAGATCGAGAAAAAATCAATGACAGTTGCACACCAACTGCTTTCTGAGCATCCGGAAAAGGCAAAACCCATCCTTTCCCTGTATACCATCGTAAAGAAGCTGGAACGTATTGGGGATCTTAGCACCAACCTGGGCGAAGAAATCATTTTTCACATTGAGGCAAAAGTGCTCAAGCACAAAAAAAAGGTCAAGAAAGACGAGAAAAAAGGGGACGCATAAGCCCCGATTGCCTGTTTTTTGGACAAATTATCGTCCAATGTTATCTCATTGTTAACATGCTTTTAACATTTGGTTACGGGTGAGGAACCTGTGTCGTAAAGGGATAATTTTGTTTTATAAATCAAACCAGATTATAAAAAACATTATTCATGAAAAGACTATTACTATCGCTTGGGGTACTTCTGCTGATGAGTTTATCCGTTACCACACAGGCACAAAACCTGTCCAAAGATAAATTTGGCAAAGGACTGACTATAGATGCCGCAGACTCTTCATTTGCAGTAAAATTCGGGTTTCGTTTTCAGACGCTTTATGTAGGAGAAATGAATGCCGTGACAAATGCCTATGAAGACAACTTCCTTACCCGTCGTGCACGCTTGAAATTTGATGGTTTTGCCTATAACCCAGCCATACAATATAAAGTAGAACTTGCACTGTCAAACCGTGACCATTCCAGTGGGCAAATAGATGAATCAAAGAATACAGCCAATATTGTGCTGGATGCCGTTATGAAATGGGACTTTACCGATAACTGGAGTATATGGTTTGGCCAGACCAAACTGCCCGGCAACCGGGAACGCGTGATTTCTTCA
>JAOUOM010000391.1 GCA_029880385.1 Cyclobacteriaceae bacterium
ATCCGCCTCTGCCTCATAATTCAGAATGATCCGATGGTTCATCACATCATCCGCAATTGCCTTGATGTCTTCCGGCAATACATAATCCCGTTGATCAAAAAAAGCGATGGCCTTGGCTGCCAGGTTCAGGTTGATCGACGCACGGGGGGATGCACCAAACTGAATGTAATTTGCCTCATCGTTCAATTTGTATTCTTTTGGATTACGGGTGGCAAATACCAATTCAATAATATAGCGCTCCAGTGACTCTGAAATGGAAACCGCGTTTATCTCATCGCGGATCGAAAAAATATCTTCTTTGGAAAGTATCGTGGACACATTGGCCTTGAATGTCATATTGGCCATACGGCGCATTACCTCAAGTTCTTCCCGCTTAGATGGATAATCCACGTGTACTTTTAACATAAACCGATCGACCTGGGCTTCCGGCAATGGATAGGTCCCTTCCTGATCTACGGGATTTTGTGTGGCCATTACCAAAAACGGGCGATCCAGGTTAAACGTGGTTTCCCCGATGGTTACCTGTTTTTCCTGCATCGATTCAAGCAAGGCCGATTGCACCTTTGCCGGGGATCGGTTCACTTCATCCGCAAGGATCATATTGGCGAAAATCGGGCCTTTTTTCACTTCAAATTCGGATTTCTGCTGGTTATAGATCATCGTCCCGATCAAATCCGCAGGCAGCAAATCCGGGGTAAACTGTATTCGTTTAAAGTTGAGGTGCAGGACATCCGCCAGTGTGTTAACCGTAAGGGTTTTGGCAAGTCCCGGAACCCCTTCAAGCAAAATGTGCCCTTGGGTAAACAACCCGATGAGTAAGCGGTTGACCATGTGTTCCTGTCCTACCACCACTTTGCCTACTTCCGCAATTACCTGTTTGATCTTTTCCTGGTGTTCTTTACGTATTTCGGGGTTTATTTCGTTTGTCATAATCTTTAGTCCTGCATTCAACGTTGCAAAAATACCTTCGTTTCCTCTAAAGCAAAAAGTAATGAATGACCACTTTCGGAAATTCGGGCCTACAACCGTGCCAACGGGCCTGAACACCATTGCTTCAACGACAAATATATGAATCGAATGGACGATGCGTCGATTATTTAAAAAATCTTTCGTTCACCGACGACATGTTTTCCCCAACTCAAAAAAATTTATGCCCCCTTGATCCCCCTTTCAGATTTTATCCAGATTTCCACTCTAGCATTGCGTAGCAATTCTATATGCGGTATACACATGATCAGAAAACTAATCTTTCCTTTTATCTTCCTTGCAGGAGGCCACCTGGGTTTTGGCCAGCAAATTTATGGCCAGCCGGATGCCTGGTTTATGCTCCTTAACCATTATAAACTATCGGAACGTTGGGTCGTTGGTAATGAATGGCATGTCAGGCGAAATGACTGGCTAAGCCAGCAGGAGCAATTGCTGATCCGACCGTTTGCAACGTTCAATACCGAATCGAAAGTAGGACTGACGGCAGGGTACACCTACATCAAAACCTCACCCTACGGTGAGTACCCGCTGCCCATTGCTCTGCCCGAACATAATGTCTGGGAGCAAATCACCATTGGGCAAAAAATTAAAAACATAACCGTGTCGCACCGATACCGCATGGAGCACCGGTTCAGGGGTACTTTTATGCAAAACGCCGCTGGCGATTATGTGACAGGTGATTATCAATTCGCCAACAGGTTTCGCTACCGCATCACGACCAGAAAACCCCTGAATGAACATTTTTTCGTTCAGGCATTTGATGAAGTATGGCTCAATTTTACGGATCGGTTTTTATTAAGCGGCTTTGACCGCAACTGGTTTTACGCCGGACTGGGATGGTCTTACCTCCCCAATGCCAACGTTCAGCTTGGGTATATGCACCAGTGGATTCAACGAGGACCCAACTACGAAAAGCACCCGACCCTTCAGCTTGTCCTCCAATATGACCTGGCCCGAAAACAGGAAACGATCCGTTAGAAAAAGCCTATTTCCGCTTCATGATCCAGGCCATTTCAGTCGCAATCTGAAAGCAGCGTTCATCATAACGGCTACTTTCTTCCGGAGTGCCGTCGGCTTCTTTGGGATCGCGGTAATGCAGGGGTATTTTGATCCGGGCACCCTGTACAACGGGGCAATCATGATCGGCCTCCGAACAAGTCATGATGGCTACAAAACCATTTGACGGGTTAGCTGCATCGTCATAGATTTTAGAAAAGGCCGTAATAACCGGAAGTTCATCTCCTCCACTGATCCGGTAAAGCGGATTGTCTCCAGCGGCCGCTTCAATCCGGAATCCCGCCCTTCGCAGGGCTGCGACGGCACGTGGATTGAAAGCGGTAGCCTCGGTACCGCCACTAAAGGTCGTTATCGCATCCTTGCCAAAATACCAGGCAGCCAACTGTGCCCATATTTGTCCAAAATGACTCCTGCGACTGTTGTGCGTACAGATAAATACGAGTGATGCTTTTCCCTCATTTTTTTGAATAAAATCCGATATCGGCAGCAAGGCCGTCACACGTTCAGGGGCTAGGTGTTCGGCTGCGGCAATTGCCCGTTCAAAATAGATGGCAAGTGGTTTGTATAGTTCTGTCTTTTTCATGTGTCAAATCAGCAACATCCTGAACCGGTACTACACCCGCTGCCCACGGATGCCATTTCTACCTTCTTTTTGGGCACGTACGTTCCATTTTTCGCGGCAAACACGGTTACACTAAAAATGCCTGTCTTTCCAGTTTGGAAAGCCTTCATTTCTTCCTCATTCAGGTATTTGGACAAGATATCATCGGGAATGACGATTGGTTTTTCCTTTTGAATGACCATGTTTTGAAAGCCCGTCTTTTGGATAAACCCGAGGTATTCCTCCTTCTGTATGGCCCCCGCCACACAGCCTGCATACATCTCGGCATCCTGTCGGAGTGCATCCGGCAATTCCCCTACCAATACAATGTCTGAAATACTGAAATGACCGCCGGGCTTGAGTACCCGGTAAATTTCACTGATTACCTTCTCTTTATTGGGAACCAAATTGAGGACACAATTGCTCACGACCACATCGGCCACATCATCCGAAACCGGCATTTGTTCGATATCGCCCAATCGGAATTCCACATTGTTTAAGCCCCGCTTTTCGGCATTGACACGGGCTTTTTGAATCATGGTTTCCGTAAAATCAATTCCAATGACTTTGCCCGATGCACCGCATTCATGTCGTGCCACAAAACAATCATTTCCGGCACCTGACCCAAGGTCTATCACCGTATCGCCTTCCTTTATGTGGGCAAATTGTGTTGGCAAGCCACAACCCAGACCCAGGTCTGCCTCAGGTTCATATCCATCAAGGCCGCTGTAGTCATCCATCATGATAGTATAGACTTTATTGGACACATCGGTTGCGCCACAACATGATGCGGCATTGTCACTTTTTTCCTGTAAAGCTATCTGACTGTACTTTTCCCGTACGATTTGCT
>JAOUOM010000392.1 GCA_029880385.1 Cyclobacteriaceae bacterium
TTGATGCCTCAGAAATCATCAAAACCATACAGGAAATATCGACACACGTAAGCAAAGTAAGAAAGCTGACACACGATATGACCGAAGAACGCAAGCGTATCAATAAAATTGAGGATTCACGGGAAAAGGCAGTCGAATATGCCGATAATGTGAAAATGAAATATTTCGATGACATTCGCTACAGTGTTGACAAACTGGAGCTACTGGTCGATGACGAAGACTGGCCATTGGTGAAATACAGGGAATTGTTATTCCTTCGATAATCCGTTCATAAATAATAAAAAAAACGCCAAACAATTGGCGTTTTTTTTTTGTTCCATTCCTGTTAGACCCCCTTCCTGAAAATCACTTTTTGATAGAACAGAACAGGCATTTCCTGTATTACGTATTCTTTCGTGTATTCGTAATATTCATTATTATTATTTTGTCATTTCTTCTATTTTATACATATTTCATGACTTTTGCATACTTTATCAAAATTTATTAATAATATTTCGTGAATTATCGTGAATATTTAAAATACAATATTTACCTTTGATCCAGGTTCATTTCCGAGCCATATACTTACTTGCAATTCCCGAAACACGAACTACCCGTCCCTGGCATGACCTTTCATATCAGGAATACAGGGGAATGTTTAAGTTACACCTGTAGCCCGATTTGAAAAATGATTAATACAGGCCATTCGGCCCGTTAATGGTATGAGTATGCACTAAAAATATTGCCTATGATGATACGATAAAAATGAAAAACCAAAACAACCCGAAATACTGAATACAAAAAATAACTCACTTTACTACTATAATGGATAATTACACTTCTACTTCAACAATTGATAATGGCGTACAGCTAGGCGCTAAAAAAATTGAAATCGAACCTTCCCAATCAACCCCAAAGGTAATCCTTGATTACCAACAGAAAGTATTGACAATACGCGGGCGGTCATCCCCCGAATCAACACAGAATTTCTATAGCAGAGTCTATGAAATGCTGGACGACTACTTTCAAACCCAATCTACCGAACTGACCTTCAACATGGAGCTGGTCTACTTCAATACAAGTAGCGGAAAATGCCTCTTCGATGTTTTCCGTCAATTGTCAAGCAGAAAAGACAACATGACAATCCATGTAAACTGGCATTATGAAGAAGACGATGACGACATGCTGGAAACAGGCGAGGATTTTGCCGATGCTTCCGGCCTCCCATTCAAATTCGTGACTTTATAATAGCCGTACTCGCCACATCTTATCAAGGCCAGGCTGTCCGTACAGACCTGGCCTTTTTCATGATTTACGACCCGAAAAAATTTAATGAAAAAGTCTTGGTGAGATTTGATTTATCCCTGAATTTTACCTCTATGAAAGCAAAAAGAACCCTTCTTCTCCTTACGGCCCTGCTCCTGGTGTCAACCACTCTTTCCATTGGGCAATCCAAACTACCAACATCATTGAAAATTACTGTCATTGATGGATTAGGAAATGTGGTGGAAAATGCAACCGTCACCATTTACAAAACAAAAGAGGACTACCTGGAATCAAAAAATGCCGTCGCAACCCTGCAAACAAACGAAAAAGGAATCGCCCATTTCAAAAAACTACAGGCTATCACCTACTTCATTGACGCACGAAAAGAAGATATGAGCAACGATGGAGCAGGTGCTGAATCCGACCCGTTAAACGAAGGCAGGATCAACCTGATCAATACGGTGATCAACTGATGATCACCTTCGGATCGTTATCAGCATCAGGGCATATGCCACGATCATAAACCAGAATTCATAGTTGAAAAGGTCAGGAATGATGTTCAACTCCATTAGCACAAGTGCTAAAACAATGATGATGGATAGAATACGCAGCAGGCTTCTTGTACTTTCACTCATGATTTATCTGTTGAAATGATCTATTAAATTTATCGGTCTTTCCCGGATTTTCCAGAAATTGCAGCGAAAATATGGCTGAAATAGGAAAAAACATACGGAAGGCAGTTGATTTATTATGCCAGGGAAAGCTTGTCGGCATCCCGACCGAAACCGTATACGGCCTGGCTGGCAATGCCCTCGCCGATGAATCGATCCTTGCCATTTACAACACCAAAAACCGTCCCGCCTTTGACCCGCTCATTGCCCACATCGGACACCTCGACAGCCTTGACCTGATCGCACAGGACATCCCCCCTGTCGCCCATGAAGTAATGCGCCAATTCTGGCCGGGGCCGGTCACGCTGCTACTCCCCAAACGGCCCGAAGTACCCGACCTGCTTACCTCCGGGCTGCCCCGTGTCGCCGTGCGAATGCCCGACCATCCGCTTACCCTCGGGTTGCTGCAACAACTCGAATTTCCATTGGCTGCACCTAGTGCCAATCCGTTTGGCTACGTCTCCCCTACCTCGGCCAGTCATGTCAACGACCAGCTGGGCAACCAGATTGACTACATCCTCGACGGAGGCCCCACACGTGTGGGTATTGAATCCACCATCATTGGCTTTGAACAGCAGGACATCATTGTCCATCGGCTGGGAGGACTCCCGGTCGAGCAATTGGCCACACTGGCCCCTACCCGCCTGCAGCTAAACCAAAGTTCCAACCCGGTAGCACCCGGCATGCTCAAGTCACATTATGCCCCCCGTATCCCGATCCATATCGGCAAGCTGGATCAACTGGTCAAACAGCATACAGACAAGCCCATCGGCATACTCTCCTTCTCCCAGGAATACCCAAGCCCGCACCCACAGGTCGTCTTGTCTCCCTCCGGCAGCGTTGACGAAGCAGCCACCCGCCTTTTTAGTGCGCTCCGCTATTTTGATACCTGCGATATCCAGCTTATTTTGACGGAATACGTACCCGATACCGGGCTGGGCAAAGCCATAAACGACCGCCTAAAAAGAGCCGCTACCAAATAATGACAAATTCTTTTCGCATTTTTATAAAAGATGTCATTTTCGTGACCGAAATTGTGTCCCCTTTGTCTGGACGAAACATAAATCGTGTATGAAAACTATTGATGATTTTAATTTCCGTAATAGGAAAGCCCTCGTAAGGGTTGATTTTAATGTGCCGTTGGACAGTTCCTACCGGGTAACGGACGAAACACGGATCAATGCGGCGATCCCCACCATTAAAAAAATACTGGATGAAGGAGGTGCCGCCATCCTGATGAGCCACCTGGGACGTCCCAAAGACGTGCCGGAAGAAAAATATTCACTCAGGCACCTGGTTCCCGTCCTGGCCGAAAAACTCAACACAACGGTTCACTTTGCCGGTGACTGCATCGGGGAAAACACAGAAGCCATCGCCAAAAACCTGGGCAATGGCGAAGTACTCCTCCTTGAAAACGTCCGCTTCTACAAAGAAGAAACCAAAGGTGATTCGTCCTTCGCCGAGTCACTCGCCAAGCTTGGCGACATTTATGTCAACGATGCCTTTGGTACCGCACACCGTGCCCATGCCTCCACG
>JAOUOM010000393.1 GCA_029880385.1 Cyclobacteriaceae bacterium
TGCACTTGAATCCCATCAGGAGGAAGAGTTTGCGCGTGAAAAGCTGAAAAAGAAAAATTTCGACCTGGTGGTCATGAATTCCCTTCAGGACAAGGGAGCGGGCTTTGCCCACGACACCAATAAAATCACCGTATACGATACCGCGAATAATGCGTTCCCTTTCGAATTAAAAACAAAAGAAGCGGTTGCCCGGGATATCCTGAATTTAATCGTCCGTAAACTCAATGCGTAACCTCCTGATCACCGGCTTTCTCCTTGCCCTTTCACTGACCGGAACGTCACAGGAGCTCAAATGTCGCGTTATTGTCAATTCGGAACGCGTACAAATTTCGGATCGGACGGTATTTCGCGATATGGAGACGGCCTTTACCGAATTCATGAACAACACGAAATGGACCGGAGATCAGTTCACAACCCAGGAACGCATCAATTGCAACATCATCCTAAACCTGGACCCGGAACAAAGTGATCCGATGTCCGGGAGGTATGGTGCATCGGTACAGATCATTTCCTCCCGCCCGGTGTACAATACCGATTATGAAACCGTGGTTTTTAACTTTGGCGATAAAGACTGGCTGTTTGAATACGTAACCTCACAACCCCTCCAGTTCAATGAAAATTCGTTTCTAAACAACATCACCTCATTGCTTGCCTACTATGCATACATTGTTTTGGGTTTTGATTATGATTCGTTTAGTGAACTCGGGGGTGCACCCCATTTTCAAAAAGCATGGCAAATCGTAACAGTCGCCCAGCAATCCGGCTACCCGGGATGGGAGCAGTTCAACAGCATTCGAAACCGCTACTGGCTGGCCGAAAACCTGATGAACAGCCAGATGGAGCCCATTCGAAAAGCTTCCTATGAATACCACATGAAAGGCCTGGATATTTTTCAGGAAAAACCTGACGAAGCACGAACAAACATCTACAATGGATTGAAAAAAATCCAAACTGTGAACCAGGCACGCCCAAGGGCCATTCTCACCATCAGCTTTATCGATACCAAAGCCAACGAACTCTCCCAGATTTATTCCGATGGTGACCTGTCCTTGCGACGAAATGTTTTCAACCTGCTTGTAAACATTGATCCTACCAAACGGGAAACTTTTCAAACCATGGTAAAATAGCATGGCAAAAAAACAACTGCGACATACGCCATCCATGCTTATCAACAACCTCAGGGACGTTCAGGGCCTATTTTTAAACTTTGTATTAAAAAACGGGGCCGTTCAATTACTCCAACTTGACGGCTATGTGGACAAGAAATTCATTTTGAAAGATGCCATGCATCATAAGATCATTTTACATTTGCAGGATATCGATGAAATTTGGCAAGATGTAACCATTGATCAAACATGATCAACTCCTTATCCATACGTAACTACGCACTTATCCAGGAGCTAGACCTGACCCCCTCTTCCTCGCTCAATATTATCACGGGCGAAACAGGTGCAGGAAAATCCATTATGCTGGGTGCACTCGGGCTGTTGCTCGGCAACCGGGCGGATACCCGCGTCCTGTGGGACGATACGCAGAAATGTCAGGTAGAGGGCGTTTTTGACATTGAAACCTATCAGCTTCAGGATTTTTTTGCTTCCAACGACCTGGATTACGAACCCCAGTGCATCATCCGGCGCGAAATAAGCCCTAACGGAAAAAGCCGTGCCTTCATCAACGACGTACCCGCCACCCTCGACATACTGAGACAAATAGGTGCCATTTTGATGGATATCCATTCTCAGCACGAATCGCTACAGTTGGGAAACAACGAATACCAGCTTGACATACTGGATACCTTTGCCGGCAATTACAGCCTGGTCGAAGATTACCAGAAGGAATACCAGGCCTACAAACAGGCCCTTGCCACCTATAACCAGCTGCGACACAAAGCCAGTGAAAGCAAAAAGGAGGAAGACTATCAGCGGTTTGTGTTTCAGGAATTATGTGATGCCCGACTGGACGACCTGGATCAGGAAGCCCTGGAATCGGAACTTTCCCTGTTGGAAAATGCAGAAGAAATCAAGCTGAAAATTTCAGATGCAGACCAATACCTCGACCGTTCTGAGTTTGCCGTACTGGCCCAGTTAAAGGAAACATCCCTCCTTTTTCGTAATCTCCAAAAGCTGTCGGAAAAATTTGGCCCGCTGTACGAACGACTGGAAAGTGTTTCCATTGAATTAAAAGATCTTCATACAGAAATCGTAAATCTTGGTGACGGCATCCTGTTGGATCCGGAGCGACAGGAAGACATTAAAAACAGGCTTGATTTACTCTACCGGCTCCAGCAAAAACACAAAATTGATTCCGTTGCCGGTCTGATCGAATTGCGCAATCAGGTGGACAGGGAACTACAAACCCTTGACAACCTCGATGAGGACATCCTGCATGCCAAACAAGAAATGGAAAACCGGGAAAAACACATGTGTGCAGCAGGCTCCATCCTGTCCGAAGCAAGGAAAAAGGCAGCTCCGGATTTTTCTGCCCGGATCGTGGACGTCATCCAGCCTATTGGTATCGAAAACGGCCAGGTCATCATGGAAGTAAACGCACTGGAAACACCGGGGGAAAAAGGCCTTGACCAGGTATCGCTACTTTTTTCGGCCAACAAAGGTATTTCGCCACGTGAATTGAAGGATGTGGCATCGGGTGGGGAGTTTTCACGGTTGATTTTTGCCATCAAATACCTCATCGCAGATAAAACGGCCATGCCCACGATTGTTTTTGACGAAATTGATACCGGTATATCAGGCGAAATCGCCCTTAAAATGGTACGAATGATGAGAAAAATGGCCGAAAACCATCAGGTCATTGCCATCAGCCACCTCCCGCAAATAGCCGCAGGGGGCGACCGGCATTATTTTGTATATAAGGATCATTCAAATGCCAAAACCTTCACAAAAATCAAACAATTGCTCGAACACGAGCGAATTGAAGCCATTGCACAAATGATTGGTGGGGAAAAACCAACCCGGACTGCTTACGAAAGTGCCCGGGAATTGTTGGTAAGTACCTGATTTGGTGCAGGGGGGACAATTTATTTGTAAAACTTCTCCAAAAACAAATATTTCCTGCGCCGCTTTTTAATTTCCACCTATTTTTGCCCATTCAATTAATCAGTTAACAAATGGCGTTTAATTTACTAAAAGGAAAAAGAGGAATCATTTCCGGGGCACTTGATGAAAAATCAATCGCCTGGCACGTAGCCGAGCGGGCGCATGAAGAGGGAGCGACTTTTACGCTGACCAATGCACCGATCGCCATGCGAATGGGAAAGATCAATGAACTGGCCAAATCCTGCAATGCAGAAATCATCCCGGCCGATGCTACTTCGGTTGAAGATCTGGAAAACCTCTATTCCAAATCAGTTGAAATTTTAGGTGGAAAGATTGATTTTATCCTCCATTCCATCGGTATGTCGCCCAATATCCGCAAAGG
>JAOUOM010000015.1 GCA_029880385.1 Cyclobacteriaceae bacterium
TGAACCGGGTAGAAGAAGTTTTCCAGGGTACCAAAGGATCTGTGTGGGTAGATTCCGATAATAAAGGGGAAATAAAACTCAGAAGCGGTAAATCAATCTATTCGCATGTAGACAATAACGATACAAACCCCTACCAGCAGGAGCATAATGAACTATTTGCCGCCATAAAAGCGGGCGAATATCGCCTGAACGACACCGAAAATGGAGCAAAAAGTACCATGACGGCTATTCTGGGACGGATGGCGACCTATTCCGGACAAGTAATTACCTGGGATGAAGCCATGGCCACTGACCTGAGCCTGGTCCCCACGCTGAAATCCTTCAACGATCAGGCACCCGTATTACCTGATGCAGATGGTAATTACCCGGTGCCAGTACCCGGTGTGACGAAGTTTGTTTAAAGTCAATGGCTATACGAATGAAAAAGCTGCCTCAACAGGGGCAGCTTTTTTGGTTATATAGGGTTACGTGTGTACAAGAACTAATTTGTAAAGGGGGTGGCATTTTGAAAGTCGAAAGCAGTAATTGTATAAATAAAGGTCCCTTCCAGTTTTTCCTCTTGCAGGTACCCAGATCCACTTAACTCGAAATAATCCAATATGATGCTTCTTTCTGGTTTTTCGCATTCATCATAATATTGAGTACAATGTTTTTGATACCTCAATGTATCGTATGTTACAATAGTGGAATCCACTGATCCTGACCATTCTATGTCCGAACTGTTGGGAAATGGTCAGTCCAAATTTTCGGGGTATCATCACGGTTTGCTTCACTTGGATAATAGGCGATTATAAAATAATGTTCTATGAAATCGGCCCAGCTTTCCCTAATCAATTTGGAACTGAATGTCGTGTTCAGTTGGTTCAAGTAAAATGTGAAACTGGATGGGGTGTCAAGGTTCATAGATAACTCTCGTTCTTAATATCCTTGAATCAACGGATTCAATAGCTAGTGTATATGTCATATCACCTCCCCAATAGTCAGTATTAACGAGTACCAATGTATCATTTAGGATTGTCCATGTTCCGGGATAATTGGCATAGGATACGGGTGGGGTAGCACACCAACCTGAAATTTGTCTGGAAGTCAATGTTCCATCAATCTTGAATTCATAACATCGATCATCAATGAATTCTGAATTCCTGTTAAAAATCAACGCACCATCCTGGTATTCAGCATACGTCCAGATACCGATTAAAAAATTATTCGGATCAATATTGATCTCTTCTGAACATGACATCAGCAACATCAGAAAAAGTAATGAAATGACAGATTTTTGCTTCATGGATAATAAATTTACTCTAAAGGGTAGGGAATTATGTTGTGACACGAAGACACGTGAATAAGTTGGAAAAGAATCCATTTTGACTTGCCTTGACTTATAATAAACAAAACATATTCAGGTTCAGGCTTTTAATATTCCCGTCCACGTACGTTTATTAGTACAATTCCAGTTTTTCGTATTACTTTAGATGAAATTTAAAGCAAAGTGATATGAACTTTCTTTTCAACCTTTTCGAACTTATCAAATACTCCGTAAAACACGTGATATTAGTAATAGCAGGAATAATCGTCGGCAGAATCCTGGTAGGATAATACAGAAAATATATTTGCCCGCAGTATCTTGTAGGCCGTAATATACCTTCAAGACTATGAGATACCTGGTAAGCATCTTTTACCTGCTTTTTATGTATCGTTCGTTTGGCCAGGTAACAGCCCTGGTAGGCGGCACCCTTTTGGATGGGTATGGATCTACACCCATAAAAAACAGCATCATTATTATTGAAAATGAGAGGATACAGGCCATCGGACAGGTTGGCACACTCGAAATCCCCCAACATGCCGAAATCATCTCCACCGAGGGCATGAGCATTTTGCCCGGACTCTGGGACATGCACGTTCACCTGATGATCAACGGACATGCCGATTATACCCATTGGGACAAAACCTATCCGCCACTCTTCGAATCGGTCATCATGCCATCATCGGCACATCAGCTCCTCATGGCAGGTGTGACGAGTGCCCGTGACCTGGGTGGCCCGCTGGAAGCCAGCATTAACGTGAGGGATCGGATCAACCGGGGGGAAATACCAGGTCCTACGCTGTACGTTTCCGGTCCATTCATACAACATGCACCGTACCCTGGTACCGAGGAATTCCGCTGGGGTGTAAATGGGGAAAAAGATGCCCGTGCCAAAGTGAAAAAGCTTGCCGATGCGGGGGTTGATTGCATCAAACTAATCGATCAGGATCAGATGACAGAAGCCGAAGTATTCGCTGTAGTGGATGAAGCGCATAAAAGCGGCCTCACCGTGGTGGCGCACAGTCACCGGCCGGACGAAATCCGAAGAGGGCTAAAGGCTGGTGTGGACTGCTTCGAACATACGGGACTTTCCAGTTCACCCGAATATCCGGCGGATATCATGGAAATGATCAAAGAACGAACGGCCAAAATGAACCTTGGGCCGCTCTACTGGACACCTACAGTCGAAGGGCTGTACAACTACGAATACATCCGGGACAATCCCGAAAAACTGGACGTGGACGACTGGCACCTTGGATTGCCCGATTCGATCGTCCAGGACATCAAACAATCCTTTTCGCACCCCGAACGTTTGCCCTATTTTCAACTGACACCCATGCGCAGGCCAACCCTGGAGACCAAGATCAACCAGTTAAAAAACGCCGGGGTGGTATTGATGGTGGGTACAGACAGTGGTATTCCGATGAAATTTCACATCCAGTCTACCTGGAACGAACTGGATGTCTGGGTCAATGAGTTTGGATTTGATCCCATGTACACCATCAAAGCTGCTACCTACTGGCCGGCCAAAATGATGGGCGTCGACAAAGACTATGGCACGATAGAAGAAGGAAAATATGCCGACATCATTGCCGTGAAAGGGGATGTGCTACGCTACATCGACCTGCTACAGGATGTCGACATGGTCATCAAACACGGCCAGCGCGTCAAATAAGGCACCATCGGCAAAACCGGGCAACGACGGTTTTGCCAACCCCCTTTTTTGCAGCCATCAAAATCACGGGTGTTTTTCTTCTTTTTCCAAAAAAAGTAAGCCGCACTATTACCCATGACCGAAGGATTTTTTCTTTCTTTGACTAGCCGTTCACATCCGTCTGAAACTACCACGCCATGTATTTGATATTTGATACCGAAACTACCGGACTGCCACGAAATAAAACAGCCCCGGTAGAAGACCTTGACAACTGGCCCCGGCTGGTTCAACTGGCCTGGCAACTGCACGAAGCAAACGGCAAGCTCATCTCTCAGGGCAACCACATCGTCAAACCCGAAGGCTTTACGATACCCTTTAATGCTGAAAAAATACACGGCATTTCCACCCAAAGAGCCCTGGAAGTGGGCAAAGACCTGGGTGATGTATTGGAAAATTTTGTATCGGATATCCGACGGGCCCGCGTACTGGTCGGACACAACATCACCTTTGATATCAATATCATCGGTGCCGAATTTCTCCGTACAAAAAGAGAAAACTTCCTGGTTCAATATCCTGCCGTTGATACGTCGGAAGATACCCGCGATTTTTGCCAGCTCAGCGGAGGCATCGGTGGCCGTCCCAAGCAGCCAAAACTCATCGAACTGTATGAGAAACTCTTTGGTATGGGTTTTGGCGATGCCCACGATGCCGCCTACGATGTGGATGCCACGGCAAAAGCCTTTTTTGAATGCCTAAAAAGGGGCATACTCCCCCACTACGACCCGGAAAATACACCGGAAATATCCTACGAAGCCCCTGACCTGGAAGTGGCCAATTTTGCATGGATTCGCGAAAAAGACACAACCGGTAAAACAGGGAAAAAAGGCAAAGCTGAAGATATAACAGGGCCTTTCTGTCACTTGCACCTGCACTCGCAATATTCCGTGCTCCAGGCAACACCCAATGTGGATTCCATCATTGCCAAAGCCAAAGCCTGCAACATGCCTGCCGTGGCACTGACTGACCTGGGCAATATGTTTGGTGCCTTCAAATTTGTACGGGCTGCCCGCAAAGAGGGGATAAAACCCATTGTCGGGTGTGAATTTTTCGTGGCAGAAGAAAGAAAGAAACTCCAGTTTACAAAAGATGACCCGGATCGTCGTTTTCAGCAGGTGCTGTTGGCCAAAAACAAAAAAGGCTATGAAAACCTGGCACGACTAAGCTCCCTGGCCTATATCGATGGCCACTACGGACTTTTTCCCAGGATCGACAAAGACCTCATCCGCGAGCACCGGGAGGGCATCATTGCCCTGAGTGGTGGGCTCTACGGTGAAATCCCCCACCTGGTGCTCAATGTAGGGGAAACCCAGGCCGAAGATGCCCTCCAATGGTGGCTGGATCTTTTTGGCGATGACTTTTACCTCGAACTTAACCGTCACGGGTTGCCCGAAGAAGACCACCTCAACAAAACCCTGCTGGGCCTGGCCGAAAAATATGAGGTGAAAACCCTTGCTGCCAATGAACTCTTTTACCTGGAGCAGGAAGACAGCAAAGCCCACGACGTACTGATTTGCATAAAAGAAAATGAAAAACAAAGTACGCCGATCGGCCGGGGAAGAGGCTTCAGGCCAGGGTTGCCCAATAACAATTTCTATTTCAAGACGCAGGAAGAAATGAAAATGGCATTCCGCGACCTGCCGGAATCCATCGAAAACATCAGTGAGTTACTTGAGAAAATTGAGGATTTTAAACTGGAAAGGGATGTACTCCTGCCCAAATTTGACATACCGGAAATCTTCAAAAATGAACTGGATGATAGCGACAATGGCAAACGTGGCGAAAATGCCTACCTGAGGCACCTTACCTACGAAGGAGCCTCCCACCGCTATGGCGAAATAACCGATGAAATCCGCGAACGTCTCGATTTTGAACTGGCAACAATCGAAAATACCGGCTATCCCGGGTATTTCCTGATTGTGCAGGATTTCACGTCCAGGGCACGGGAAATGGGTGTCGCGGTGGGCCCGGGAAGGGGCTCGGCAGCCGGGTCGGCAGTGGCCTATTGCATCGGCATTACCAATGTGGA
This sequence comes from Cyclobacteriaceae bacterium, assembly GCA_029880385.1. Taxonomy (GTDB): domain Bacteria; phylum Bacteroidota; class Bacteroidia; order Cytophagales; family Cyclobacteriaceae; genus JAOUOM01. Next base: position 5,044 of record JAOUOM010000015.1, read on the forward strand.
CCCCATCAAGTACGATTTGCTTTTTGAGCGTTTCCTCAATCCCGACAGGGTTTCACTACCCGATATTGATATTGATTTTGACAATGAAGGTCGTGAAAAAGTCATTGATTATGTCGTAAAAAAATACGGTTTCAACCAGGTTGCCCAGATCATCACCTATGGCACCATGGCACCCAAATCTGCCATCCGGGATGCCGGAAGGGTGATGGAATTGTCACTCCCCGAAACAGATTCCATTGCCAAACTCGTACCTGAAAAACCCGGAACCAAATTTCCAAAAGTATTTAAAGAAGTACCCGAACTGGAGACCATGAGAAAGGGAAAAGATCTCCCCTCCCAGGTACTCAACCAGGCGGTCGTACTCGAAGGCTCATTGCGCAATACCGGCATCCATGCATGCGGTGTGATCATCACGCCCGACGATATTACCAAGTTTATACCCGTAGCACGATCCAAAGAATCCGATCTACTCCTTACCCAGTTCGACAACAGCGTGGTGGAGTCTGCCGGTATGTTGAAAATGGACTTTCTCGGGCTTAAGACCCTTTCCATTATAAAAACTGCCGTGGATAATGTGAAAAAACGACACGGTATTTCCATCGATATCGATGCCATCCCGCTCGATGACCCCAAAACCTACGAAATGTACCAGCGTGGCGAAACCAACGGAACGTTCCAGTTTGAATCGCCGGGAATGCAAAAGCACCTCCGTGCCCTCAAACCCGACAAACTGGAAGACCTTATCGCCATGAATGCCCTCTACCGGCCCGGCCCGATGGAATATATCCCGGACTTTATTGATAGAAAACACGGACGATCACCCATTGTGTACGACCTTCCTCGGATGGAAGAATACCTGGCCGAAACCTATGGGATCACCGTCTACCAGGAACAGGTGATGCTTCTCTCACAATCGCTGGCCGGATTTACCAAAGGTGAAGCCGATGTGCTGCGCAAGGCCATGGGTAAAAAGATTTTCAAACTTCTCGAAGAACTCAAGCCTAAGTTTATCAACCAGGCAATGGACAAGGGGCATCCAAAAGAAAAACTGGAAAAAATATGGAAAGACTGGGAGGCCTTTGCCGAGTATGCATTCAACAAGTCGCATAGTACCTGTTATTCGGTTGTGGCCTATCAGACTGGCTACCTCAAAGCCAATTATCCGGCCGAATACATGGCGTCCGTACTCACCCACAACCAAAGCAATATTGACAAAGTCAGCTTTTTTATGGAGGAATGCCGCAACCTGGGCATCCACGTGCTGGGCCCCCATGTCAACGAATCGGATCAGGATTTTACAGTAAATAAAGAAGGTGAAATACGTTTTGGGCTGGGGGCTATCAAGGGAACAGGCGAATCGGCCGTACATGGCATCATCGACGAACGCCAGTCAAATGGAAAATTCTCCGATATTTTTGACTTCTCTTGTCGGGTAAACCTGCGGGCGGTGAACAAAAAGTCATTTGAGGCACTGGCAAAAGCCGGTGGATTTGACTGCTTTCCGGAATTTCACCGCCGACAGTATGTGGAGCCAGATGAAGAAGGCTCGTCGCTCATCGAAAAAGCCATCCGCTTTGCCAATAAACGTCAGCAGGAAGAAGCCAGCTCACAGGCATCGTTATTTGGTGGGGGCAATGGCGGGATGATCGTGAAACCACGGGCAGGAAATGTAGAACCCTATGGTGAAATCGAAAAGCTGAACATCGAACGTGAGATGGTCGGCCTCTACATTTCGGGGCACCCGCTCGATCAATACAAGTTTGAAATGGAACACCTCACCACCGGCAAACTGAGCGAACTCCGCGACCTCAATGCCCTCATAGGCAGGGAGATGAAAATCGGAGGTGTCGTGAGCAACGTCCAGCACCGAATGACGAAAAGAGGACAGCCTTTTGGCCAATTTACCATGGAAGACTATACCGATAGCTATACGTTTTTCCTGTTTGGCGAAAGCTATCTCAAGTTCAAACCCTTTCTCGAACCCGGCTGGTTTTTGTACATCATGGGGTCGGTTCAAAACCGTTGGAAAAGTGAGGAACTCGAATTTCGTATCCTCACGATGGAATACCTGGGTGACATACGCGCCAAAATGGCCAAAGGCATCGAACTCCAAATGCGACTCGAAAGCATCAACGCACTGATGGTAAGTGACATTAAAGCAATGGCCGAAAAGCATCCCGGCAACAGTGTGCTCAGGCTCAGTGTTTTGGGCATGTTTGAGGATCGGGTCATAAACCTGGACATGCTCAGCCGAAAGCTGACCGTGGATCCAAATGACGAGTTAATAAAAGAACTAAAAACACTGGAAGAAATCAACTACCGGATCATCACCTGATGACGAGGGTCAGCTTCGGCCACAAATACCCTTGTAGGGACAATAGGAACATTTATTGTCGTCCTCAACCTGGTCAAATGGCACCGATTCGTCCCAAATTTCACCTAAAAGCCCGGAAAGGATCGCTTCAAATCCATCCAAATAGTGCCTGAACTCCGTGACGGGCACAGGATCGTCCTTCCCTTCCTTCTGTATCAGCTGCCAGGAAAAATCCCTGTCAAATAAGTTGCGGCTGTTGTACAGCGCAGGTTCCAGTTGATCAAACGGCCCCCTGTAGGCATTGAGGAACAAATAGGAATAAAAAAACACCTGAAAGGCTGCCTTGTTGCGCTTGTCAGACTCCCTGTCAATAAGGGAGGGTACATTTGCAAACACTTTTTCGTCTTTTCCGGTCTTATAATCCACTACCCGTATTTTCCCCCCTTTCTGGTCGAGCCGGTCGATTTTTCCTTTCAGGCCTACCACCAGGTTCCTGCCCCCTACCGCTACCGGATAGTCCAGCGAATAGCCGTCGCGTGTGCTTGCTTCGAGTCCCAAAATACGAAACGGAGCGTATTTCTGGTCAATCCTGAGGATTTGCCTCACCATTTTTCCAATCACTTCAGCCGCTACGATGTTACGTCCCTCCAGCTCAAATTTCTTTACGTTCCTTACCTGGTAATGCTGGATAAATGCCTGGTTCATGGCTCCCTCCACGCCATTTTCCAGCCACAGAAAATCATCGGGGACGAGGATGTCCCGCTTTTGTTTTTTCATAAACTGGCCGTAGAGAATTTCCATCGTGTCGTGAAGGATATTTCCAAAAACCATGGGATCCATTTCTTCCTGAAGCAGGTCCGGCTCGTACAATTCCTCGACATACCGGAAATAAAACCTGAGCCTGCAATGGAGGTACGTATCGAGTGCCGAAGGGGTCAGCCGCGACATGAATTTACCGGTAAATCCGGTGGTAAACCTGTCCAGACGCTTAAGTACCCCTGCCGTTTTGGGTATCGAAATCGTGCGGGGCATAGCTACCTGAATGGGATTGGACAGTATTTTTTTGTGAAATACAAAGGATGACTCTACCTCCAACTGCCGCACAAACCGGCTCAGCTCGCCATTAACATGAAAGGCAGAAACTGTATTGTAATACATGAAAACGTGCCTCGATCGCTGGAGCAAACGATAAAACAAATAGGCATAGATGGCGTCCTGATGCTCAAGCACGGGTAGTTCAAAGGCCTTACGGATGTTGTATGGCACAAATGACCCGCGACGCGGAGCTGCAGGCCAGGCATCCTCGTTCATGTTGAGGATAAACACATTTTCAAAGTCCAGGTTACGCGTTTCCAATACCCCCATCACCTGTATGCCCCCCAGGGGTTCACCGGTAAACGGCACTTTGAGGCTGCCCGCCATGCGCCTGAACAACCGGGTCATAAAATCAAACCCAAAGGCAGACTTCCCATCAGTCATTCGTTTTAATTGCTGCAAATGCTGGTAAAACCGATGAGCAAACTCAAGCTCCATGTCGTGGCCTGAATCTGCCAGTTGCTCGCGCAGTACCGTTACGATTTCCAACAGATAGTCCAGGGGCCTGTCAGCCTTGGAAAACAGGATGGTCAACAGCGGAGTGGAAACAGGCAAATCACTTTTGTAGAGATAGATCAGGTTTCGCTTTTTGAGCATTCGGATAGCCTCTACCCTGCCCTTATCGTGTACGGGCAACAGCAGCGGATGCTCCAGCAATTCCAAAACCGGCTTGTGGTAAAACGAAACCCCATGCACCAAATGCTCCCGCAGGGAGGTCTGCAAATAAAGGGCACTTTCGAGGAGGCCATACACAGGCGTATCGCGCAGAGGATAGCCCATCGTGATATTGACCTGGTCAATGACTTCAGGAAGGCTGTGCAAAACCGGCATCAGCATATATTCATGCGGCAATACAATCACGGTTTGTTCTGGCCGAAAACCTGGTGTAGAGGCCAGTCGCGTCAATTCCTCGGCCAATGCCAGTGTCTGGCCCGTTTCGAGTGAAACACCCGTGAGTGTGATTTCGCGGGGCTGACTGATCCTCGCGGGCAATTTCTCAGGAAATGTAGGCCCCAGAAGGGCACTTTTGCGATAGCCCCGCAAAAAATAACCCGCTTCCTGGTTGTTATCGTCCATGTAATAGGCATCGGTATCCCATATGAGAGTGGCCTGTAACTCCCGTACGCAATACCCGATAATCCCTTCCTCTGCCGGTGTGAGGGCATTAAAGCCTGCAAAAAGAAGGGTACGGTCGATCACGACCTTTCCGTTTTTCAATTCCTCAAGAAATTGGCGGTAGATCATACCTCCATAGCCCTGTCCGCGTGCATGCAGTACCGACTTGAAGGCATGGTACACGGGTTTTAGTATTTTCCATGTTTCCAGAAATGCTTCCTGTGTTTTGGTGGTCTCAGGTAAAAAAGTGAGCCAAAACGACCGAATGATCTTCATTTCTTCTTCATCCAAAAAATAAAATTCTTCATCCAGCTCCTTTTGGGTCCGGATACTGGTAAATAGCTGGTCTGCTTCGACCAGGTAATGGTCCACTTCTTCAAAATCCTTCAGGATCATCTCGCCCCAGAAGTAGAACGTGTCAAAAGGTTCTTCTTTTTGGTGGATTTTCTTATAGGCCTCATGCAGCAGAAAAACGGACTCGATTGTTTCCGACTTTTGAAGCGACGCATAATGAAGCACAAAGTCTTCCATGCTCATGACACGCGGCATCCAAATGGGCTGGTCAATTTGAGCGGCAAGTGCTTTTTTAAAAAACAGGCCTGCCCTTCGGTTGGGGAACACGACGGTGAGCCGATCCAGATGGTCACGGTGATCATCAAGAACCTGCTGTACAATTTCCTCTATAAATGTCTGCATGCGTATGTCGTTCAGTCCACCTTTACCACTTCTACCGGATCAAGGTACACAAGGTATCCTTTTGGTTTTCCATAACCCATGGTTTGGAGTATTTTCATATATTCCCTCACCTGATGATGATCTTTCCCACGGGGTACCCCCGTTTTAAAATCTACCACAATCCAATCGCCGTTTTTCTTTACCAAACGATCAATCCGGCGTGACTCACCATTCGGCAACAAGATGGGCTCTTCCACCTTCACGTCATCAATATCTGCAAAAAATGGTTCGATGGCCTCATGCCGTACGATCAGTTTCAACTCCCGCTTCAGGTTTACGTCTTTCAGCAGGTAAAGGTCTTCCATTCGCTTTAAGCGGCCCAGATCCCGGTGCAATTCCACTCCCCACTGCCTGGCATCAAACACTTCTCCACTTCCTTCCAGGGCACCCTTCATCTGGAGGCTGATTTTGCCACGCCATCTGCCACATTCGTACCTGGTCAATGCGTATTCTGAAACCGCACGCTGGCTCTTGCCCGGTGCGGGGGCTCCCTGGCCTATTTCCAGTTGGCAAGCAGCTTCATTCCAACCCTCGTGCAATTGAGCCTGCTGAAAAACCAATTGCCCCATGTCCGAAATTTTACCGTTTTTTGGCAATTTCGAAAAAACATACAATGCCTGGACAGGACGTGTAAAGGCAACATACAGCAGGTTGAGTTTGTCCAGGAAAACACTGATTTTTTCCTTCCAATACGCATCTGACCAATAGGTATTGGCCAGGTCAGACCCATATTTTAACGGGATCACCGGTAGCTGCTGATAGGGTGGAAGGTCTGGGCCATTTACCCATAAAATCCGTTCATTGGAAGAATGGTGATCCAATGCCCAGCTCAAAAATGGTAAAATCACCACGGGGTATTCCAGCCCCTTGGCCTTGTGAACCGTGAGGATTTTGATGGCATCATTTTCATCTGGCACCTGAATGGCACGATTGCGTCCGGTAGACTCCCACCAGGTGAGGAAAGAGGCAATGTCATTCCGACCGTTTTTGGAATAATCCAGGATTGCATCCTGAAATCCCTGTAAATAGGCATACTCCTCGGGGTTATCATTCAGTTCAAAATGATAGATAAGTGATTCCACCAGTTCAAACAACGGCAGGGTTTTCAAATAGTCCTTTTGACTGACAAATCCCGATGGTACCTGTTTTGTCCAGCTTTTGCGGCTTTGGAAAATGGTATCGTCTGTCCGGTCATTTTTGCGGATATAACGTTGGTACAGGTACATCCATTCCGTCAGTGAAATGCTATCTTCCTCCTGATGCAGCCATCGGATCAGGCTGATAACAAATTTGACAGTATAACTGGCCCATAAAAACAGGGCTTCAGAACTCACGACTTCATACCGAAGGTCACTCCGTGCCAATTCGCTGCCCTTGTAGCGCATGAAGGCATTTGCAATCCGCTTGCCCTCCGCTTTGGTGTGTACCAAAATGGCAATATCACGCAAGGAAAAGCCCGTCAGTTGGGCCTGCTCCACTGCCGCAATGGTACGTGCGATGGCTTCTTCCTGCCAGCTTTCATCCGATTCGATAAACTGCAGGCTGACATAACCACCCGTATGGCCGCCTGGTGCATACAATTGCGCCACATCCGAATAACTGGCCACTACCTGATCGATCAGGGGCTGGAACTGCGGTCCAATTTCTGCAAAATACCGACCGACCATGTCGGAAACCTGTCCAAACATCCAATTATTGAACCCTACAATTTTCTCGCTGCTCCTGAAATTCACCCCAAGGGTTTTTTCTTCGGTGGT
>JAOUOM010000394.1 GCA_029880385.1 Cyclobacteriaceae bacterium
CGATACTTTCGGCACGGTTGTATCCGTAGGAATAGGCCATTCCGCGGCTTTCTTCCCAGGGGTGGTCAGCATTTGGCATGCCAGCCCCATACTCGGTGGTGTAGTAGCCCCCATGTTTGTGGCGGGTGTCATTTCCCCAGCGGTCATTGATTACGATTTCATCCCTGCTTGGCGATTCATTGAATAGCCAGGCCAGTACTTCTTCGCTTTTCCACAGTTTGTCCGAACCTTCCCATTCACCATCCGAAAAAATCATGGACGGTTGGTAGCGCGTCACGACATCCTTAAACTGGGGGATGTAGTGTTTTTCCACATACAGGCTTTTGTCGGCAATGTACAGGGGGTTAAACCATTCGTAAACGGAAAAGTAGATGCCCATTTTCAGGCCTTTGGCGCGTACGGCATCAGTCAGGTCACCAAGGAGGTCACGTTGGGGGCCGGTTTCCACGCTGTTCCAGGGCCGTCCCCATGAGCGGTTAGCCTCTGCACTGTTCCAGAGCGTATAGCCATCGTGATGTTTGGAAGTAAGGACAATGTATTTGGCACCGGATCGCTCAAAAATATCCGCCCATTGCTCAGGGTCATAAAGCTCTGCTTTGAAGTTGGGCACGAAATCAGGATAGGTAAATCCTTCTCCGTAGACGCGGTTGTGAAATGTTTTAAGTTCGTTGTACAACGCTTTGTGTTCCTCCGAACTCTTTTCGGTAGGCACATTGTTCAATTGGTTCCAATACCATTCCGAGTAGTTGCCTACTTTGGTAAAGGAAGGTACTGAATATACGCCCCAATGGATGAAAATACCAAACTTGGCATTGTTCCACCATTGCGGGTTGGGGCGGCTGTCCAGCGATTTCCAATTTGGCTGGTAGGTTTGGCCCACTGCTGGCAGCAGGATCAAAAGGGAAAGGGTAAAAAATAACCATTGCTTTTTCATAGGACGTATTTTAGGCATTGCTACTAATGTTTGATAAAATGACGGTATGTACCTGTGTCATTAATTTTGACTGAAACTACACGAAAAGGGTGAAACGAGGAATGCAATCTTTCCTGAATAGCCAATTGGGCATTTCACCGGTGGATAGGGGGGAGGAAATGTAGGATGAAAATAAAAAGAGGCCGGAAAAACATCCAAGGATGAAGGTTTTCCGGCCTGCCTTTTTTCAGTCGGAGGACTGATTGCCCCTTATTCGTTGTGTATTTGTGAAATCTTGCCTGTCTTTTTGTTTTTCAGGATGATTTTATCCGAACCATCGGGTAGTTTTTCGGTCTTAACCAGGTAATGGTCTTCGTCATAATCCTTAAGTCCGGAAATCTTTTTCACATTTTCACGTCCCCGCCATACTTCAAGCTCTACCGGCTCCCATTTTTTTGATTTGGCCGATTTGTAACAGGCATCAATTACAGCATTTACAATATATCCATCGTAAAAAGTTTCCATGGGCTCTGTTCCCTTGTCTATGGCATTGAACATTTCATAAAACATGTTGTCATAGCCAAGTTCGCCGATTTCGTCGCCGACGGGAAATAACCAACCGGTGTTGGTTTCGGCTTTTTCGGCCACATAACCCTGTTCACCTACGGCCGTAAACATTTCAAACCCGGTACGCAGGAAGTGATCCATACGCAAATAGCCTTCCACGCCGCTCACTTCGTCGCGTAAATCCATGCCACCCCGGAAGTTCCAGCTCACTTCAAATTGTCCGATGGCTCCGTTTTCGTATTTTACCAGACCGATCCCATGGTCTTCGGCATCAATGGGTTTTACCTGGGTGTCTGCCCAGCACATGACTTCTACCGGTCGTATGTCTTTTCCTATAAAATTGCGGGCAATTTCGATGCAATGGCATCCAAGATCCACGATGGCACCCCCACCGGAAAGCTCATTGTTCCAAAACCAGTCACTGTGGGGACCGGGGTGAGTTTCGCGGGAACGAACCCACAGGATATCACCGAGTGCCCCGTTTTTGACCGAAGTGAGGGCCTTTAACGTCTTGTGTGTGTAGGCCAGGTCTTCCATGTAGCCGTGAAATACACCTGCTTCCTCCACGGCATCCAGCATTTGTTTGGCTTCAGCGGCCGTACGCCCAAGGGGCTTGGTACAAAGGATGGCCTTGCCGGCAGCAGCGGCTGCTTTTACCGAGTCAAGGTGCAGGTCATTGGGCAGTCCAATGATAACGGTATCTATTTCCGGGTCATTTACGGCTTTTTCAAGGTCGTCCGTCCACCGGGGGATATCCCACTTTTCGGCAAATTTTTTACTTCTTTCCAGCGATCGGGAGTAGACCATTACGACACGATCGTCGCTGCGAAGGGAGTGGAGTGCGCTGGTGTAGAAATCACTGATAAAACCAGTGCCCAGCATCGCGATTCGTTTACTTTTCATTCGTATGTTTTTTAATTTGGGTGCCTGTTGCTGATCCTGTTCAACAGGTACGGATGAAAAATTAGGGGTTATTTAAGTTGAAACCAAATGAGAGTTTCAGTAATGGCTGCATAAGGCTTTTGATGGGCATGTAAGGTACAGAAAGGCTTTTATTTCGTTCCGTTTTACGCTGATCCAGCAGGGAGAGGACTGAACGTTTTACCTGAGCAATCTTTTCATCAGGTGGCATGTTGCCGGATGATGGCCCCTGTAGGGCAATGCCGGACAGATCGGAGGCCGGGCTTGGGAATTAAGGACTTTTGACGGTAAAATTGTGGTAGGAGGAAAAAGGATGTCATTCCGCATGGGTACGTTGGTTGCTCTGAGACGAATCGTACTTTTTGCTTTTTTTAAGAAATTTAAAAATATAGAAATGGAAATTATCAAATACGCCAGTTATGAGGAAATGAGCGAAGCAGCTGCTCAGATGATGTACGGATTCATTCAGGACAACCAGCAGTTGTTGTTTTGTCCGGCATCTGGCAATTCCCCACGGCTCGCCTATAAACGATTGTACGAAAAAATGAGTGTGGATATCGAAACGGCCGGAATTAAAGTGATTTCACTCGATGAATGGGGCGGGTTGGACCAGGAAGACCCTCATTGCGGTGCATATCAATTGAATAACCAGTTGATCCGGCCCTTGAGCCTCAATAATTGGTTTCTGTTTGATGGCAAAAAAGCCGATCAGCCGGAAGAAATAGAGCGGGCAAAACGATATGTAAGCCATCATGGCCCGATCGATTTGATGGTACTGGGCATTGGTGTCAACGGGCATCTGGGTTTTAATGAACCGGGGGCGTACCTGGAACCGGATATTCATAAAGCCACCCTGGCTCAGTCAAGCCGGGGGCATCAGATGGTTGCAGGCTCCGATTATACACCTGAATATGGCATAACGCTCGGTATGGGTGCCATCATGCATACACGAAAGATCATTGTAGTGGTCAATGGAAGCCATAAACGAGACATAATGAAGC
>JAOUOM010000395.1 GCA_029880385.1 Cyclobacteriaceae bacterium
GCGCCACCAGTTGGACTTCCCCCGAGGTATTTCCCGGTATGTCATCCGGAAAAACGATTTCCACCCATCCATCTTCATCCGTGGAATTATATTCACCGCCCACCGGAAGCAGGCTAAACAACCGCTGAACATAAAAATTGACAGGCCGGTCAGCTAGGGGCTGCATTTCCCCATCCATATACCCGGACAGTTTGACCCGAATGGTCTTGACCGAATCTTCCACGGCCAATTCCATTTCCATGGATGCTTTGCTAACAGATATTGAATTTTCCGCATCATCATACGTGTCATTATCCTGGATTGTAGCCGTGAAGCTTAACAAATGCAGTGTGTCAAACATCGGCTTAAACGACTCGGGAATCCATAACAGGCCTTTTCCATCTGCCCCCGTTGTCACTTCCCCCAACGGCTGCCCGCTTTCATCGTGGGTGATGGTGACGGATACACCTTCCACCGGCTGGTACCGACGATCCACACGCGTACGCACCGTCACTTGCAGCGAAGGCCCTTTGTCCATATCCGAAAAGTAATCCATGCCAATCCGGGCCGATGCTTTGTCCTGAGCTGCCAATGGCCAGGCCATCAGAAACACCAAAAGTGTCGCAACGGTCGTTTTGACAGGTGAGGACACCGGCCTCCGGGTGGTTTCATTCCCCTGCTTATGGCTCTGGATCAACTCATCGATCGGAATAATTGGAAAATACCGGGTAAAAAACGTAATGATCAACAATACACCGGCCAAAGATCCCAGTGTAACGGCACTTTCAATCAGAGTGGGGACATATTCCATGTACGACGCTGGCACATCCTGCATCGGCAGAAAAGGGTGAAGCAGGGTTGGTGTCACGATCAGAAATCGCTTGAACCATGCCCCGACCGTAATCATAACGGCAATAACAAACATCGGCATGGGTTTTCTTCCCTTGGAGGTCATCATTAAAAGGACAGGCACGAGCATACCAAGAATGATCACACTCCAAAACAAGGTAGCGTAATGGCCCACCAGCAAGCCGTTGAGGTGTTCGGCTTCAGCTGTCTTCATTTTAAAACCGGGTACCAGGTATTCATTTACATTAAAATACAGGTACAGCAAGCCTAGCATGACCGTCAATTTGCCCATCCGGTTAAAGTGATCATCGGTAATGTAATGTTCGAGATGATAGGCTCTACGGTATACATACATGCCGATGGTGACGCATGCTGCCCCTACCAGAAAGGCCCCGGAAACAAAGTACGCACCAAAATTGGTACTATCCCAGCCTGGGCGATAGGTGGTGGCAAACAACCACGATGTGACTGTGTGTATCGCCAGGGCCACCGGGATAATGGTGATCGCCAGGATCTTTACTCCCTTGTGTACAATGGCACGCTGACCGGGCAGTCCTTTCCAGTTTAGTGACATTATCCGGTAAAACCGGGTTAACCAGCTATCCGGATCATCGCTATGATCACTCAATAATTTCATGTCCGGAATCAAAGGCAAATACAAAAGCAATACACTGATAAACAGATAGGTGGTAATAACAACCACATCCCAGATGATCGGTGACTGCAAACGTCCATACACAAACAAATGCCAAAGCCGTTCGGGCCTGCCCATATCTACGATAATAATGAGCCCGGCAAATGAAATGGCCGAAACCGCGATAATTTCTGCTATCCGGTTGAGAGGGGCACCCCATTTGGCACCTGCCAGGTACAAAATGGCACTGATAAGCGAGCCTACCAGGCTAATCGCCACAAAAAAAACAAAATTGGAAATGTAAATACCCCAGGATGCATAATCACGCATTCCTGTCACAACCAGGCCATTCCGTAGCTGGCTGATATAGCCCAGTACACCCACAAAAAAGATAACGAGCAGGGCTGCTGTCCATATTTTTCCTGGTGTTCCAAAGGCTGACGGACGAAGTTTTTTGATCAATTCTTCTTTTCCGAAATTATTGCTATGCTCTTCCATGGCCTTATTCGTTTGTGGTATTTTCTAAACCCGATTCAAAAGGAAACAACCGGTTGACCGGTGGCAGATAATAAACCCGTGGTTTTGTCCCTAATTCCTCCATGAGCCTGTAGCCTCCTTTGTCTTTGATCAGCTGGCTGAACCGAACGGTCTCATCACCATTTGTCACGGTATCTTCATTTTGGTCGCCAAAATAAAAAACACCGTTGGGGCAAGCCGATACACAGTGTGGCAATTCGCCCTGTTTGACCATGTCCGGACAGAAATCACATTTTTCTACCGTACCACGTTGGGCAGGCAGGCCGGTCTCAGGCGAATGCATCCCCTCCATTTTCATGCCCTGGCCCAGGTCTGCATCACTCCAGTTAAACACACGCGTAGAATATGGGCAGGCGGCCATACAAAAACGACAGCCGATGCACCGTTCATTATCGATGAGCACAATGCCGTCCTGTCGCTTAAATGTAGCATCAACCGGACAAACCTTCACGCATGGAGGCTCATCACAGTGCATGCACGTGGTGGGTTGCCAGTAAGGTGCTGTATTTTCATTTTCCTGCATTTGATAGACCTTAACCCACTTTTTGGCTTCGGCCAGGTCATGCATTTTGCTGCATGTGGATTGACATTTTTTCAGGTTCTTGCAACGGCTCAGGTCAATGACCATCACAAATTTACGCCCTTCGATACCCTTTCGGGCATCACCACCATCGTACAACCCGGGTAATGAATCCGGCACAGGCTTTAGGTAGGCTTCGTCTACTTCGATCAATTCGCCCTCAGGCGAAAGCAACTTCACCGTCTTACCGGTAAGTTCTGCAGCCTCGGCTACCCAGGGAGCGAGGCCGGCAGCAGCAACAGCTCCAGCCGTGGCGCCGGCTTTTAAAAAGTCTCTTCTTGAGGTATCCATGGCTATTTGATGATTTTGGTTGACCACTCCAGTACATCCTGGCCGGATGCTTTGGTTGTCGGTGCATCTTTCATTGCGGCAAGAGGTACTTCAACCAGTATCCCGTCTGATGTCAGCATTTTCCTGGTTTCTGTACTCCCCAGTGTGGGTGTCGCGGCAAGTACACCGGGCACACCCAGGGCTTTTTGAAAAAAGACCCTTCTGTTTACTTTCTTTTTCATGATGGCCGGTCTATAGGTTCCACATTCTGGTGATATTGAAGCCAATCAGCAAACCCGATGTAGAAAACTTGTTTTCATTAAACGTCAGGTTTCGTTGGGGTACAAGATTTTGATAATTGCCAACGAAAAACTGGAATGCATGCCCACTAGTCGCCATTTCGATGCCGAAGCTTATGTTTGGCTTTACCTCTACCACGCCTTGATGCTGGGTCAACGGCAGGTTGTAATCTACAATTACGGACGATGAGCCCCCCACTTTATAGCGGCCACTCACCCCTATGCCAATCATGTCATGA
>JAOUOM010000396.1 GCA_029880385.1 Cyclobacteriaceae bacterium
GACCGAGCGTTTCCCCCAGACGCGCATGGGTGTGGAGCAGGTTTTTGTGGATGGGTTTACCCGGGCAAAAGCATACGACCAGTCATGGAAAGCCTACAATGGCCTGGCAGCAAAAGTGAAAGCCACTACACTGCCACCCCGGCGTGACTTGCAACTGGAGACATTGGCCCAAATTCTCAATGGCCAGCGATTTATCAGCTGCCACAGTTACGTACAGTCAGAGATCAATATGCTGATGAAAGTAGCCGAGCAGTTTAGTTTCAGGGTCAATACATTTACCCACATACTGGAAGGCTACAAAGTGGCGGACAAAATGGCTGCGCATGGAGCAGGCGGTTCTACTTTTTCCGACTGGTGGGCTTATAAATATGAGGTGAAAGAAGCGATTCCGTATAATGCAGCCCTGATGGCTCAGGCCGGGGTCACGGTTTCGATCAATTCGGATGATGCGGAAATGGCCCGAAGACTGAATCAGGAAGCAGGCAAAACCATCAAGTATGGTGATGTGGATGAATGGGAGGCCATGAAAATGGTGACCATCAATCCAGCCCGCTTGCTGCACCTTGATGACCGGATGGGCAGTATACGGGCCGGAAAGGATGCGGACCTGGTTTTGTGGAGTGCTCACCCCTTGTCCATTTACGCCATTTCAGAAATGACGTTGGTGGACGGTGTTGCGTATTTCGATAAGCAAAAAGATGCGAAAATGAGGGAATGGATCCGGGAAGAGCGCACGCGTATCATTACTAAAATGAAAGAGGAGAAAAAAGGAGGAGGGGCCACACAGGCCTACAAGCCCAAAGAAAAACACCGATGGGATTGTGAGGAATTTGCTGACGAACTTATAAACGAGTAATTGACATGAAAAAGATAATAGTATATATACTCCCGCTGGTTTTGTTGCTCCACGTTTCGAAAGCACAAACGCCACGTCCGGCCGACCCTCAAACCGAGCCGATTGCCCTCTTACATGCAACAGCACATATAGGGAATGGACAGGTGATTGCCAATTCCTACATTTTGTTTGAAAAAGGAAAAATTGTCGGGATTGGTGATGCCACCAATTCACGACCCGACCTGACGGGCTATCGTCTGATCGACGCAGCCGGCAAGCACGTGTATCCGGGCCTTATCATGCCTTCGTCACGACTGGGCCTTGAAGATATATCGGCCGTGCGCCCGACCGTGGATTTCAATGAGGTGGGTGAAATTACCCCTCACGTGAGGTCACAGATTGCGTTTAATACCGACTCGGATCTTTTACCTACGTTTCGCTTTAATGGAATCCTGCTGGCACAGGTTGCCCCTCAGGGAGGCCTAGTGACGGGGACTTCCAGTGTGATGATGCTGGATGGATGGAACTGGGAAGACGCTACCTATGTACAAGATGATGCCATACACGTGAGCTGGCCATCACGAACGATCAGTCCACGCTGGTGGATGGGTGAGACGGAACGAAAGGAAAACCCCACCTACCAAAAGCAGTGTGATGCGATCGGTCAGCTTTTTATCGATGCTGCCGCCTATCACGCAGGCACTTCCAAGGTTGACATAAATCTGGTATTGGAGGCTGTAGCGGGCGTGCTGGACGGTACTCAAAAAGTGTTTGTGGAAGTAAACAATGCACGGGAAATCATGGATGCCATCAATCGGTTTAAATCTGTGGGCGTTACCAATCTGGTAATCGTTGGCGGGAGTGATGCTTATTATGTGAAGGACCTGCTCAGGCAAAATAACATACCGGTCATTCTTGATAACCTGCACCGTCTGCCTTCGCGGGAGGATGAGGCCGTGGATGAACCGTTTCGTTTGCCCTATCTTTTGACAAAAGAAGGTATTTTGGTTGGATTGCGGCATGAAGGGATGCTGGCACGAGGGCGCAACCTTCCTTTTTATGCAGGAACTGCTGCTGCCTATGGTTTGGAAAAGGAAGAAGCATTGAAGCTTATCACTTCCAATACGGCGAAGATATTGGGTATTGACCGGGTAACAGGTACATTGGAGACAGGAAAGGATGCTAATTTATTGCTGACCGAAGGCGATTTGTTGGATATGAAGGAAAGTATTATCATTTCCGCCTTTATTCAAGGCAGAGAAGTGATCATTGAGGGAAAGCAACAAATACTTTACGAGCGCTTTAAAGACAAATATTCTGAGTGATTAATAACGATTTGATTATTTAACGGCCACTTCAGTAATGAAGTGGCTTTTTTTTTGAAAAAAATACAATTGATTAATTCCCTTCAAATTTTCATTTTAACGCATAAAATTTTTGCTTTCCGGCTTTAGGACGAGCTTCAATTCATGCATTGAACACTTTAGGTTTGGATAAATTCATAAATGAACCACAGATGTTGAAAAAAATGTAAATAAATAAAATATAGGATAAAAAAAGAATCAATAATTTCATAAAAAACATAAATGAATCTAAAATTGGATATAAAAATAACCTTAAAATATATTTATGTATAAAATACTGAAACTTAAGCTATGAAAAATTACCTTTCTGAAATGTTTATTAAAAATGATTTGAGCGACATGGTAGTCGCGACTGTTACGGATCCGGTTTTGAACGGTATTGAGTCACCGGGTATGCCGCAATTAGCATCCCAGGTAGGTGATGTACTACTTACTTCCAATAATATCTGGATGATGTTATCTACGGCTCTGGTTTTTATTATGCATCTTGGTTTTGCCGGGGTGGAGGCGGGTTTTGGTCAGGCCAAAAACACCGTAAATATTCTTTTTAAGAACACCTTAACACCTATCATCGGGTTGGTAACCTATGCGCTCGTAGGATTTTACTTAATGTATCCTGGATTTGATGTGCCCGGATGGTTTTCCTTTGACAGTAGTGGATGGTGGCTGTTTTGGGCCAAGCCGGCAGGAGCAGACAGCTCGGTAGCGTATGCTGGTGGGGCCTATACCTATTGGACGGATTTCTTGTTTCAGGCAATGTTTGCTGCTACGGCTGCTACTATTGTCTCCGGAGCTGTGGCAGAACGTATCAAATTAGGTGCCTACTTACTGTTCACCTTGTTTTTTGTCGGAATAGTTTATCCTGTAATTGGGAGTTGGAAATGGGGTGGAGGAGTACTGGATGCGTTGGGTTTTTATGATTTCGCTGGATCTACACTTGTCCATTCTGTGGGCGGATGGGGAGCATTGGCCGGAATCATGATCCTTGGTCCACGTATTGGGAAATATATTGATGGAAAAGTGGTGGACAAGCCCGGTTCAAGTGTTCCATTGGCTGTGCTTGGCGTCTTTTTGCTGTGGTTTGGATGGTTTGGTTTTAACGGAGGTTCGGTATTATCGGCAGACCCGGGACTCGTATCATTTGTATTGGTGACTACTTCGCTTGCAGCTG
>JAOUOM010000397.1 GCA_029880385.1 Cyclobacteriaceae bacterium
ACGGCAGATCCGATCGATTGCGACAGGGCATCGACACCACTTAACAAATCCAGCATATAGGGTCCACTAAACGCAATATCTGTACTGTCTCCGGTATCAGATTTAAAAATGACATCCCGGATGCTGATTTGAAAATCGGTGATTTCAATAGCGGCTTCTGTTCGTCCACCTGTTCGTCCTGCCGTGTTGAAGGCCGTATTTCCCGATCCGGCAACATGGAGGTTAATGGTACCATTGGGTGATGGGTCGTTTGATGCGCATGAATACATACCTACCAGTGTGGCCAAAAGACCAGCAAATGTGACAATTCTGAAATTCAACTTTTTCATGTTAATTCATTTAAGTTACCAATACAAAAAATATACATACATATATGTACATACATGAAACAGATAAGTGTCCAGAATTCCTACCACCACCGTTGATTTTTTTCAATAAAAATTTCAAAGTGGCACTGAATTGTTCCAATGAGTAGTTTTCAATACGTGGAAGTACCCATTTACACGAACCAAAGAAGTCGGGTCCGATGTGTGCTGGAGATGACCTGGCTGGCCCAAACAAGAGCGAAAGACATGGATGTGGGCCGGTAAAAAACAATCCCCTTTGATGGATACAAAGGGGATTGAAGAAATATACTGATGTTCTGTGGAGCCGGCGGGATTCGAACCCGCGTCCAGATAAGGAAATCATGCACCCTCTACATGCTTAGTTTTTCTTTGGGTTCTTATCAGCAGCCTGGTAGAAAAACAACCTAGCTATTGACCAGTCACTGTGGTTTCGCCCGGGTTTAGTAACCTCACCCTGACTAGTCTCTCAAATGACACCCTGTTACCCAGCCCGAAAGACGGAGGCTTGGCAGGATGTGGCCCGTTCCTGATCTTATCAGGAAATCGTTTAAGCCCTAGTTCTCACCTACTGAGGTAGAGATTAGGCAGCCATGGCGTAAGTTTCTTCGCCAATTATCGGTCGAGCGCATTGTTCGCGGGTGTACACTCACCACCCGACATGCAAGTACATCATTCACACTTCCTGTCAATTCCAGTCGGCCCCATACGTCAATGAACGAATGGCAAAAGTACTATCTCCTGGTCAATCCCAAAACGTTTCTTTTCACAAGATTGGTTCCGGCTATCCCATCGTTTAGCAAAAAGCCCCGCTGGCATGCCAGCGGGGCTTTTTGTATTGTAATAATATTTATGTCCCGGATTGCCGGTCGGTTTTTCAGGAAGTAAAACTGGCCTTCATGTAGTCGCGGTTTAGCATCGCGATGTTGGTCAGGCTGATTTCCTTGGGGCATTCTGCGGCACATGCACCGGTGTTGGTACATGCCCCAAAGCCTTCTTCGTCCATTTTAGCTACCATTTTTTCGGCCCGTTCGTAGCGTTCGACCTGACCTTGCGGCAATTTGCCAAGGTGAGCTATTTTGGCCGAAACAAACAACATGGCGGATGCATTTTTGCAAGCTGCCACACATGCCCCGCAACCGATGCACGCCGCTGCATCCATGGCTTCAGATGCCAGGGGTTTAGGGATAAGGATGGCATTGGCATCCGGAATCCCGCCGGTATTGGCCGAAATGTAGCCGCCTGCCTGGATGATCCGGTCAAATGCACTGCGGTCTACGACCAGATCTTTGATCACGGGAAAAGCCTGGGCACGCCATGGCTCAATGGTGATGGAGTCACCGTCTTGAAAGCTGCGCATATGCAGCTGACAGGTGGTGGTTTGATGTGGCCCGTGTGGTTGCCCATTGATGTAGAGGCTACAGGTACCACAGATGCCTTCCCGGCAATCATGGTCAAAATGGACGGGCTCTTCGCCACGTTCTTCCAGTTCTACATTTAATTGGTCGAGCATTTCCAGAAATGACGTATCTGACGATACATTGTCTATTTCATAGTTTTTGAATGCACCTTTGGTTGTATTGTTTTTCTGTCTCCAGATTTTTAATTTCAGTTTCATGTTTGCTTCATTAATGGTTCACGATCTGCCAAATTGCCGGGGCTATTTATAGCTACGCTGTGTGAGTTTCACATTTTCAAAAACAAGGTCTTCCTTAATAAGGTTTTCAGGTTTGCCTTCTCCGGTATATTCCCAGGCAGCAACGAATGAAAACAAATCATCGATTCGTTTGGCTTCGCCTTCTTCGGTCTGAGATTCTTCACGGAAGTGTCCACCACAGGATTCTTCACGTAGAAGGGCATCGTCGATCATGAGTTCGCCCAGTTCCATGAAGTCAGCAACACGGCTGGCTTTTTCCAGGCTCATATTGAGTTCGTCATCGGAGCCAGTCAGCTTGAGGTCTTTCCAAAACTCAGCACGTACTTCCTGCACCATTGTTTTGGCTTTTTTGAGTCCTTCTGCATTTCGCGACATCCCACAGTAGTCCCACATGATATGTCCCAGTTTTTTATGGAAGTAATCAACAGATTTTGTACCGTTGATGCTCATGAGTTTTTTGATGCCAGCCTTCACGTTTTCTTCCGCTTCGCGAAATGCCGGATGGTCGGTGGGTATTTTGGTATTGGGAAGGTTGGCCAGGTAATCACCTACGGTATACGGCGCAACAAAGTAACCATCGGCAAGGCCTTGCATGAGCGCACTGGCACCCAGGCGGTTGGCACCATGATCGGAGAAATTGGCTTCCCCGAGTGCATACAGTCCCGGAATGGTGGTCATAAGGTTGTAATCGACCCAAAGGCCTCCCATGGTATAGTGCACGGCGGGATAAATTTTCATGGGTACCTGATACGGATCCTCACCGGTGATTTTCTCATAAATATCAAACAGGTTGCCGTATTTGGCGGCAATCAGATCTTTTCCGTCACGTTTGATGGCGTCTGCAAAATCAAGATATACGGCCAGTCCGGTAGGACCTACACCCCGACCATCATCGCAGACTTCCTTGGCATTGCGTGAGGCTACATCACGGGGTACGAGGTTACCAAACGAAGGGTATTTTCGTTCGAGGTAATAATCCCGGGCTTCTTCGGCAATGGCAGTGGCTTTAATCTCGCCCTTCTGTATTTTTTGGGCATCTTCCTGTGACTTGGGTACCCATACACGCCCGTCATTTCGCAGTGATTCCGACATCAGGGTCAGCTTAGACTGATGCTCGCCGGATACGGGAATACAGGTCGGGTGGATTTGTGTGAAACAGGGATTGGCAAACACGGCGCCTTTTTTATGTGCCCGCCAGGCAGCCGTGGCATTGGAGCCCATGGCATTGGTTGACAGGAAAAAGACATTGCCATAACCCCCGGTACAGAGCAGAACGGCATGCCCCGAGTGGGATTCGATCTGGCCGGTGATCAGGTTTCGGGTCACGATTCCCCGTGCTTT
>JAOUOM010000516.1 GCA_029880385.1 Cyclobacteriaceae bacterium
CTTAGTCTGGATACTTCCCTCAGGGTCGTAAACTTCAATACTTCCTACGCCTTTTCCCTGGGGGTCGGCTATTCATTCTGATCCACTGTACTTTTGTCGTAAGGCCACTTTTTGCATTTCCCTCGTCAGGATGGCACGGGCGAGACCTGGTGCCACTTCTTCCGGCAATGCCAATTCCAGGATTTGTTTTACCGTACCCTCCCCTACATCAATCCGGTAGAGGGCATTGAGCAGCCGGTTAAAGTCATGATCAAGCAAATAACGCACGACCCGTGTCAATTCCATTTCCAGCCGATCAACGGTAACGACAGACCCCAAATCAAATTCCGCTTCTAGTCCCAGGTCTTTTTGAATAAGTTGAGCACTGGACTGTACCTGATCCTTTTCATTCATTTGACCCGAAAGTTATGCGAAACCTGTTTGTTGCCCTACTATCTACGCTACTTTTTGTAAAAGGACATGCTCAAATCCCGGATGAGGATAAAGCGGAAATCATGAAAGCTGTTCACTCTCTGTTTACGGCCATGGAAACCAATGACGGCACACTGGCCACCCGGGTTTTCTATGAAAATGCCCAACTCCATACAATCTCCACCGACGATAAGGGAACGGTGATGCTACATGTCACGCCGGTTGCGGCACTCATCAGGGCCATTGGTCAGCCCAGGGAATCTAGCTGGTCAGAACCCATTTGGAACGAAAAAATAGAATCAGACGGCATGCTTGCTTCTGTATGGGCAACCTATGCGTTTTTTGTGGGAAATATGTTTCACCATTGCGGGTCAGATGCCTTTCACCTGATCAAAACCGACCAAGGCTGGAAAATATTTCACCTGACCGACACTCGCCAAACCGATGGTTGTGTGGTCCCCGAAGAGGTAATGGCACGTTACCACGAATCCCTCCGGTAAATTTCATGCCCTTCAGGCTACCACTCATCCGGATTTAACCTGATTATTTGCCGGTACCTGTTTAGATTCGTACACAGACTTTTTTGTAACAATTATGGATAACACTTTCAGGCTCCCCGTTATCAGACACAACCTCCTGGCCGGAATAATTCTGGCTACTGCCCTCATGTCTGTGTTGCCCTCAATGGTCACGGCACAGGATACCGGCCTTCAACTGTATAGTTTGCGCGAGCAATTCAAAGAAAATGTCCCCGGTACATTGGCACTCATCCGGTCATGGGGCATTACATACATCGAAGGAGGCGACACCTATGGCATGGAACAGGGTGCGTTCATTCAACTGCTACAGCAAAATGGACTGAAAACCGCAAGTATCGGGGCCGATTTCAATGAACTTCAGCAAGACCCCATGGCGATCGTTCAAAAAGCCAAAGCCTATGGCGCAAGCTATGTGGTCTGTTTCTGGATACCCCATCAGGGAAATGAGTTTGGAATTGAAAACCTCAGGGAAGCCATCCGTGTTTTTGAAGAGGCGGGAAAAATACTGCATGAAAACAACCTGTCGTTGTGCTACCATCCCCATGGCTATGAATTCCGACCCTATAAAAATGGAACCCTTTTCGACTACATGGTTCAAAAACTGGATGAACGCTATGTCAATTTTGAACTGGATGTTTTCTGGGCAAAACAAGGCGGCGAAGATCCCCTTGCGCTCCTGCAAAAATACCCTTCCCGTTTTCTGTTAATGCACCTCAAAGACCGACAACCCGGAACGGAAGGAAATAAAAACGGACAGGCTGATGTGGAAACCAATATTGTCCTGGGCACAGGTGACGTGGGTATCGAAAACCTGGTAAACGAAGCCCGGCGTATCGGCATGAAATATCTGTTTATAGAAGACGAATCGTCACGTTCTCCCATACAAATCCCGCTTAGTCTGGATTATTTGAAAACGTTAAATTAAAAAACGTTAAGAGAAATGTAAGGTATCGGCAAAATCCAAAAAATACCTTCCTATACGCCCGATAAATAGGAAAAATGCAAATATTATCGCAAATCCATTTAAAAAAACATGTAAATACTGTATACTTATGTAGTCAAACCTACTTGAACATATGAAACCAACTTTACTCTTACTGGTATTATTACTTTCTTATGGATTTTTGCACGCACAGGAAATTAGTAGTGTAACCGATCCCCGGGATGGAAAAACATATAAAGTCATTGAATTTACAATTCCACTGGAAGGCGGGGTCAAGGTAAAACGTGCCTGGATGCTTGAAAATATGAAATATGTGATTGAAGGGGATTCGTCCATATGCTATGACGATGAACCCGCCTATTGTGAAAAATTCGGACGACTTTATACGTCTCAGGGTGCGGCTGCAGCCTGCCCTGACGGATGGCGGCTACCCACACGCAAAGACTGGTTTATGCTTTTTTCCGTGTTCGGAGGATATACGCAGGCAGGCAAAGCCCTTGCTGAAGGAGGCTCATCCGGAATGAATTTCCTCTTTGGAGGATACGGAACCGAATATGGCTATTACACACGTGTGGGTGCAGAAGGCAATTATTGGGATTCAGCAGAAAAAGGAGGTGTTGCCGATGGGGTGGTCACCATTTCTTCTGATAAGACGGAGGCTGTTTTAGGTGCTGTGGGAAAAAAATACCTCAACAGTTGTCGTTGTATGAAATCAAACTAGTGCCTGCATAGCCGCTGGCAAGTCATGAGCTTTCAGTAATCTGGCGT
>JAOUOM010000398.1 GCA_029880385.1 Cyclobacteriaceae bacterium
ACTCGATTCAAAAAGGGTTCCCCTGGATTATGGGGTGAAATTTGAAACACGCCTGATCGTACAAACCACCAATGGCCAGGTACAGGCAGGTGATGGCTACCTGGAGCTGGCGGAAGTAAAGGAAGCTGTCATCTACATCGTCTCCAATACCTCATTTTACAATGAAAACTATCTGGAAGCAGGAAAAAAACAATTGGATAAAATTGTTGGTCGTCCATACGATGAACTCAAAAACGAACATGTGGCCGATCATCAACCCTTGTTTTCGAGGGTTCAGCTTCAGGTGGGAAACCACGCCGCTGACAGCCTGCCGACGGATATGCGCCTGAAAGGGATAAAAGAAGGGGAGACCGATACCGGACTGGAAGCCTTGTTGTTTCAATATGGCCGCTACCTTCTGATCGCATCCTCACGACCCGGTACCAACCCGGCCAATTTGCAGGGACTTTGGAATGAACACATCGAAGCCCCCTGGAATGCCGATTACCACCTCAACGTAAACCTGCAAATGAACTACTGGCCGGCAGAAGTCACCAACCTGAGCGAACTGCATGGTCCCTTGTTCGACTTTACCGATCGGCTGATCGAACGGGGGAAACTGACCGCACGAGAAAATTATGGGATGTCCGGAGCCGTTCTGCCACATGCCACGGATATCTGGGCACCTGCCTGGCTTCGAGCCCCAACGGCCTACTGGGGTGGATGGATCGGGAGTGGCGGATGGATGATGCTGCACTATTGGCAACATTTTGAATTCACACAAGACACTGCCTTTCTGAGGCAAAGAGCCCTACCGGCCATGTACGAGATAGCAAAATTTTATAGTGACTACCTCATCATGGATATGCGCGACAGCTCCCTGATAGCAGCTCCTTCCTCGTCACCCGAAAACCAATACATTTCGGCATCTGGACAACCGGCTTCCCTTTGTCTGGGCAGTGCCATGGACCAGCAGATCATAGCCGAAGTTTTCGATCATTACCTGGAGGCTTGTGCCATTTTAGGTCATAAAAACGACTTTATCGACCAATTGGCAAAAAAACGAAAAAAAATCAGGCCGGGAGCCGTGATCGGAACTGACGGCAGGATGCTGGAATGGGATCGCGAATATGAAGAAACGGAAAAAGGCCATCGGCATATGTCTCATTTGTATGCCTTTCATCCGGGCACAGCCATCACGTATACACAAACCCCCGACTTGTTTGATGCCGTACGGAAGACACTCGACTTCCGCCTCGCAAATGGCGGAGCCGGTACGGGCTGGAGCAGGGCCTATCTGATCAATTTTTCAGCCCGGCTACAGGACGGGGACATGGCACACGATCATATCCGGTTATGGATCCAAAAATCACTCTACCCCAATTTGTTCGACGCTCATCCCCCCTTTCAGATTGATGGCAACTTTGGATATACGGCAGGGATTGCCGAAATGCTTGTGCAGTCACACGACGGGCCAGTCATTGACCTGCTTCCAGCCCTGCCATCGGACTGGCCGGATGGTTATGTCACAGGCCTGAAAGCCAGGGGCAACAGGGAAGTCTCATTGTGGTGGCAAAACGGGCAATTGACCAGGGCCATTATTACACCCACTTTTGATGGCAATACCATCCTGCGGTACCAGGGAGAACAACAGGAGATCACGCTGGAAAGCGGAAAGCCCTATGTATGGGCTCCCTCCGATCACTGATACCCTGGCTACTTTTTGTGTGATTTCACTGCTTCAATAAAAACTTTCACATGGTCTGGGTCGGTATCCGGGTACACGCCGTGGCCCAGATTGGCTATGTGCGGATGGTTTCCGAAGCGATCCAACATCGTGGCAGTCTCCTTCCGAATGGTTTCGGGCGAAGCATAAAGGACACACGGATCAAGGTTTCCCTGCAATGTTTTGTTGGGCAGCAATTTCCGTGCTTCCTCCGGGTCGACATTCCAGTCGAGCCCCACGGTCCGGCAGGAAACATCCTGCATATCTTTTAAGGCAAACCAGGCATCTTTTGCAAAGACGGTAACGGGTACACCGGAGAGTTGAGATGCGATTTTCTCAATATACGGCAGGGAAAACTGTGCATAATGCACCGGGTTTAATATGCCTGCCCAGCTATCAAACAGCTGAATCATATCTGCGCCAGCCTCAATTTGTTTTTTCAGGTATACAATCGTGCTCTGCGCGATCATATCGAGCAGTTTGTGTGCCGTTTCGGGCTGTTGGTATAAAAACCTCCGGGCTTTTGAAAATGTCTTGCTGCCACTCCCCTCTACCATGTAGGCAAGCAAGGTCCAAGGTGCCCCGGCAAAACCGATCAGGGGTACCCTTCCGTTCAATTCTTTTTTGGTGAGGCGTATGGCATCATACACATACGACAGCTCATCCCCCTCTACCACATGCAAGGCCTCAAGATCCCTGGCTGTGGAAATGGTCTGAGGAAAATAAGGCCCGCGTTTCTCGACCATTTCATAGGTAAGCCCCATGGCCTCCGGCATCACCAGTATGTCAGAAAAAATAATAGCGGCATCCACGCCCAGGATATCCACCGGCTGAATGGTAACTTCAGCCGCCAGCTCTGGTGTTTCCACCAGTTCTTTAAATCCGCTGAGACGGTTACGTACGGCACGGTATTCGGGTAATATCCTACCCGCTTGTCGCATCAGCCACACGGGGGTACGTTCGGTGGCTTCCCCACGGGCTGCCCGGAGTATCAGGTCGTTTTTCAATTGCATGGCACAAAGATAACCCGTGAAAGATGGTATTGAAATTATTTGATGCCCCAAATACCCTGAACCGGCTTTTGCCATTACCTAGGGTGTGAATTTGGTCGATGGGCAGGTCATTTTGATACTTTCCCACTACTTTTGATATACCCAAAATTTGCCCCATGAGTTTACTATTTGAAAGTTTCAGCGAATGGCAGACGGAAATACGCGTCAATAATGTGCCATTATACCAACCCGTCCTGACTTACGAAATTGCCCAAAAAGCACGTACGGAAAATGCCATCTGGGAGGGGCTGGAATCGGCCTATACGGTTATGAAGGAAGCCGTGAAATCGGGTTTGTCAGATGACATGGTTTCACATTCAGGCATGATCAACAACGGCGCCAAAAAGGTAGACAGGTACCCAACACCTGTTTTGTCAGTTGAGTTTCAAAAGTTAGTGGCGCGTGCCCTTGCAGCCAAAGAAGTAAACGCCTGTATGGGCCGGGTAGTAGCCGCTCCAACAGCCGGGGCTTCGGGCATATTGCCCGGCGTGCTCGTCACCTTGCAGGAAATTCATCACCTCGAAGACCGCAAAATCCTGGAAGCCCTGTTGATCAGTGCCGGTGTGGCCCTGATACTGGAA
>JAOUOM010000016.1 GCA_029880385.1 Cyclobacteriaceae bacterium
TTCAAATGAACTCTTCAGGATTGGTGGGTTCCAAACAATACGGGGATTTAATGAAAATCAGTACTATGTCCGATATTATGGCATTAATAACCTGGAATACAGGTATTTTTATCAACCGGAGGGATATATCTTTGGGTTTTTTGACATGGCCGGGTTAGGGCTTCAGGAAAAACAAGTGGAATTTTGCAAAAGTGCCGGGCTGGGGTTCACAACCAATGTGACAGGTGGGTTATTTACCTTTATTTTTGCATATGCTTTACAAGCAGGGTTTTTAGCACAAGACATAAAAATACATTTTGGGTACACATCCTATTTTTAAATTAATCCTTTGCTTTTTGCTGCTGGTAACCTTGTCGGTTAGTGCCAGGGCAGAAAAGGATACCTTGATGGCAGTGGAGGATTTATCTCTCCGTTTTTTTACAATGGGTAACGACGGGCCGGAGCTCATGATGGATCCGGGATCGAGTCATTCGATTGGTTTTTTTCTTTACCGGAGTGAGTTGTTTGACCAACTTTCCTTGTGCAATGACGATGCATTTACGGTTTGGCTGAACGGGCGTCTGTATTATTCAACTATTCAATGCCTTTCCATGTCCAAGTCACAGCTATTTGACCTTGTGAAAGCCGATACGGTATATTTCTCGATACACTCAACAGGAGATTTCAACTATATAAGGGGGAATTTATTGGCAAACGGGCCTCAAAAGGATCTGTTTTTGGAGCGGGATCAAATTCGCAATATACCACATACCTATACCGTAGTGATTGTGATGGGAACGGTACTGATGCTGATGGCAGGTTTTATGCGGCACTATCTTCCAAATTCGTATTTAAAGCTTTTGTCATTCCGCTTTTTTGTATCACAGGATTGGCAAAGTAGGCAGAAAGATTTTTCGGCATCTGAGTTGGTCGAAACGACATTCACTTCCTTACTTGTGGGCTCATTGGTTTTCTTTATTTTTAGGGAAGATCATTTGAATGTGCACCATACATGGATGGAGGACATTTTTCAATGGCTTTGGATATCCATTTTGTTTTTTGTTGCCTTTATTATGAAATATCTTTTTATTTCAGTTATTGCCACGTTCTATGCGTTTAGGCATTTGGTGCTTTCGCAGTACAGTGATTTTGTCCGGTTTGTATCTATTTCTTCCCTTTTATTATTTTTCCTTCAGCAATATAGGTTCTGGATTCAGACCCCGGGCATGATTACGGATTATCCGGGTTTTCGGTATTATTTTTTGATGGTATATGGAGCCTTTTTGGGGTATTACATTTATGCGGTATCTGCAAAATACAGATACGAAAAACTCCACATAATTTCCTACCTTTGCATGACTGAATTTCTTGGGGGGTATTTCACTTCCCTGCTATTTTTAAAATAAAAAAGGGACTATAGGTATGAGTAATGATCTGATCTTTAATAATAAGGACCGGTTAATTCATGTAAAAAGTATTTTAGTTTCACAACCCGAGCCACAGGATGCAAAATCGCCCTATCTTACGTTGATGGAGAAATTCAATATAAAGGTTGATTTCAGACCTTTTATTGGTATAGACCCGGTTACGATTAAAGACTTTCGCAGGCAAAAAATAAATATTCTGGATCATACGGCGGTTATTTTTACCAGCCGAAATGCCGTTGATCATTTTTTTCGGTTAGCAGCAGAAAGCAAAATCGAAATACCTACGGACATGAAATATTTCTGTATTTCGGAGCAGACTGCCAACTATCTGCAAAAATATATTGTCATCAGAAAGCGAAAAATTTTTGTAGGTGAACGTACCGCCACCGATCTGATGGAAATAATCAAAAAGCATAAAAATGAAAAGTACATTTTCCCTTGTTCGGATTTGCGAAAAGATGACATTCCGAAATTCCTGAGGGAAAACGGATATAATTATAAAGAGGCCATTATCTACAGGACTGTGTCAAGTGATTTATCTGACCTGGCCGATGTAAATTATGATATTATCGCTTTTTTCAGCCCATCCGGTATACAGTCATTGTTTGATAACTTTCCAAATTTCAAGCAAAATAAGACACGAATAGCGGCTTTTGGCCCCACAACTGCCAAGGCAGTCCGTGATGCCAATTTAATATTGGATATAGAGGCACCCTTGCCTAGTGCCCCGTCCATGACCGGCGCGTTGGAATTATATATAAGAAAAGCGAATGGGATCGACAAGTAAAAGTTGGCACAGGCGATTTTTACAATTTAACCACCTGTAGCTCAGATGAAAAGGATTTTACATAGCGTATTGTTTATCCTGATGTTTGGGATTGCTTCCGGTCAGAACAATCCGCTTTTCAGCTCCTACATGTTTAATCCGGGATTTTATAACCCAGCCTTTACTGGAGCTGGCTCATCGTATTTTATATCACAGGTGAGAAGTCAATGGGTGGGGTATCAATCCTCATTTGATGGGCCGGGCGGGGCCCCGAACACCCAATTGTTTTCTGCATCCATTCCGGTGATAGGCAAGCTGTCAGGAGTGGGCATACAACTATTAAATGACAGGTTGGGTGCGGTGAGTAATCTTATTTTTCAACTTCCTGTATCCTACACATTGCCGTTGGCCAACGGGAAAATGACAATGGGCGTTATGCCGGGCTTTCAATCTGTTACACAGGGGTTTAATGAACTCAGATTTGGGGATAATAGGGATCCGTTTAATGTTGGCACCCGGGAAACGCAGACAAAAGCAAACGTATCGGCAGGCCTTTATTATGAGACGGCTACACAAATGTTTTTGTCAATATCTGTCATGAATATCCCGGAGCCTCAATTCAATTTTGGAAATAAAGGGCTGGAGAACAATCTGACACGTTCACTCTATTTTATTTCGGGGGCAAGAAAAAAATTGTCTGATTCATGGCTTTTGCGTCCTTATGTAAATGTAAAATCTGACTTTACCACCTTTTCCTTTGATGTTAGCACGCTATTCTATTATCAACAGAAGTCGTGGTTTGGCCTATCCTACAGGTGGCAGGAAGCTGCAATCGTAATGTTGGGATACAGTCTTTTGCCGGAGAACAAGCTTCAATTAGGGTATGCTTTAGATATTGTGACAGATCAGCGGGAAGCCAAGCAGGCCACTTCGCAGGAAATATTTATCAGATATAATCTTCCAGACTTAGTATTGGGAGGAAAAAAACAAATTAAAACACCTCGCTTTACGTATTAGAAAACTACAATAATTCTATTATTTATAGAATTTATTGTGCGGTAATTAATTAAGATTATATATTTAAGCTCTGTATCACACAATATTTTTTGCAGAAGTTTGTTTATTTTACATACTTGCAAGTTCAAATTTGGTGTTTATGAATATTATGCGTGTTTCAAGATTTACTGTATTACAGGGAATTTCAATAATCCTCGCCCTGTCTGGGTGTGGGTTGTTTGGCGGTGGAGGAGGAGGTTCCTCAGACCGTGGCGAATTAGTAGGGGTCCAGGATCGGCAGCCGTGGGATCAAACCCGTCCTTTTGGGATGGTTTCGGTTCCAGCAGGTACCTTTCACATGGGTCAGGCCGATGAAGATGTGGCAGCTACTCAAATTAACTTCAACAAGCAGGTGACGATCAGTGCGTTTTACATGGATGACACTGAAATCACCAATAATGAGTACCGTCAGTTTACACAGGAGTTATTGGAGGGTTCAGAAGTAGATCTTCCGGCCGGTTATTCCATTGCGGATTTGTTACCTGATACCACGGTTTGGGTAAGGGATTTTACCCATCATATGGGGGATCCACTGGTTCAATATTATTGGTCACATCCGGCTTTTGATGACTTTCCAATTGTAGGTGTTGATTGGAGTGCAGCCAGGTATTTTTGTAAATGGCGTACAGATCATATGAACAACTACAGGCTGGAAGTAGGCTTGCCCATAATGCCGGAGTTCAGGCTGCCATCAGAAGCAGAGTGGGAATATGCGGCTCGTGGGGGAAGAGATATGAATAAATACCCATGGGGAAATCCATACATCCGTAATACGAGGGGTTGTTTGTTAGCCAATTTCAAGCCGGGAAGGGGAAATTATTTTGACGATGGCTTTGCCTATACGGCACCGACGGCAACATTTTTTGCCAATGATTATGGCCTTTATGATATGTCAGGAAATGTCTCAGAATGGTGTGAAGATGCGTATAATCCATCAGCCATGCCGTTGGTATGGGACTTAAACCCAACCTATTATGACGAACGAATTGATTTCAAAGTTGTAAGGGGAGGTTCCTGGAAAGACATAGCCTATTTCCTTGAAACGGGTACGCGATCGTATGAACATAAAGATACAACACGTTCATCTATTGGATTTCGATGTGCCATGACTTATCTTGGCAGATCTTCTGGAACTGAGTTTTAATTAATATTGATAATACTAACCTAAAATAAAGAAAAAATGAGTAGTCAAAAAGGCGGTTTTATGGAGCTTCTCTTTTCAACTATTATGCCTAAGGTATATGGTATTGGGGCTTCTATTGTTATTGTTGGTGCGATGTTTAAAATCCTACACTTGCCAGGTGCCGCAGCGATGCTTGGTGTGGGTTTGACAACGGAGGCCATTATCTTTTTTTTAAGTGCATTTGAGCCAAAGCACAAAGATCCGGACTGGGCCAAAGTGTATCCGGAATTGGCGGATGATTATGATGGACCGCCAGCAGTAGCCGCAAGGGCTGTTCAGGCAGCACCCGCAGGAGTTTCTGCACAAATGGATAAACTGATGGCTGATGCCAAAGTTGGACCGGATCTGATAAAGAGCCTAGGCGATGGCATGAGAAATCTGGCAGACTCTGCAAAGAAAATGTCCAACCTTAGTGATGCAGCTGTGGCTACAAATGAATATGCGACGAATGTAAAGACTGCCTCCAAGTCGCTGTTGGAAATGAATAAATCCTATTCACAAACCATGCAGGCGATGACAGCCATGGCAGATGCTACAAAAGATGCGAAGGAATATCACTCTCAGGTTCAAAATGTAACCAAAAGCCTTGGGGCATTAAATGCATTGTACGAACTTGAATTGAAAGATTCTCAAGGACATACGAAAGCGTTAAATAAATTCTATTCGAATGTTACAGCAGCACTTGAAGGAATGGCCGATGCAGGGAAAGAAACTGCGGCATTCCAGGCTGAATTAAATAAATTGACCAGCAATGTGGCTTCCTTAAACAGGATTTATGGAGGAATGTTGACGGCAATGAAAGGTTGATAATGACTAACCATAAAAATAAATAAATATGGCTGGAGGAAAAGAAACCGGACGTCAGAAGATGGTTGGTATGATGTACTTGGTGCTAACCGCCTTGCTTGCACTTAACGTAAGCATGACCGTCATCGATAAATTCGTGTTCATTAATGAAAGTTTGGTTAGGGCAAATAATGAAACACGTGACAGAAATGTACAAATACTTACCAGTGTTGAAAAAACTGTCGAAGAGACAGGAAACCGGGAAGCTGATAAGAAAGTAGTGCAGGCGGCACAAAAAATCAGGGAGGAAACCCAACGGGTTATAACCGAATTGGATAGCATAAAAAAAGACATGGTATTTATAACCGGGGGCTATGAAGATGAACATGAGGCTGATTATGTTGGCGATGCTAAACACCTTACGGGAAAAACGGATTATAGCAAAGTGGGGCATTACATGATGCCTGAGGAAGAAGGTGGCGAAGGAAAAGGGTTGATATTAAAAGAACTGTTAAATGGATATGCTGAAAATGTAAAAGCTATCATTGAAGCGTTCGGTCCTCCTGAATCTGAATTGTTGGCCTACAAGCCTATTGCCGTGGATGCTGATGAAGATCCTGTTTATAACAAAGATCCCAATCAAAAAGGAAAGATATTTTCCACATTGGCATTTGAAGAATCACCTACTCCAGCATGTCTGGCTACAATGAGTGAATTTCAATCCAGAATTTTAAGTTATGAAACACGTGCGCTTGATTTTCTTTCAAAGAAAGTAGGTGCAGGTGACATTAGCTTTGATAAAATAGAAGCGAAGGTTTTGCCAGAATCTAAATACGTAGCAGCGGGTACAGCCTACAAAGCTGAAATGTTTATTGCGGCATCAGCGTCAGGGTCAAAGCCTCAAATGTATTATGATGACAAGGAAATTCCAGTGGAAAATGGAATTGGATTAGTAGAATTTGTGGCTACTCCGGGTGCATATGTGGATGGAAGGGTAAGAAAGGAATATGAAGCAAAAATCAAGGTTCCCATACCAGGAGGTGGGGATACAACCTATTCAAGTAAAATTGAATATTTTGTTACCGAGCCAGTTATATCTATTCAGTCAAAGTCCGTAAGTGCTTTATTCCTTAATTGTGGTAATGCACTGGATGTACAAGTACCCGCTCTCGGGCAATCCTATGATCCACGATTTTCTGCAAAAGGAGGTTCCGCAATTGCAGGTAGTACGCGTGGAACTGTAACGCTTGTACCCAATGCCCGTACCTTTGTATTGACTGTTTCAAGTGGCAGTAATTTGATAGGTAGTCGCGAATTTGCCGTACGACCAATTCCGGCACCGGATATCAAAGCTTTTACGGACAGGGGTGAAGTAGACCAAAAGGCAGGTATTTCGTCAAAAACACCGAAGTTGTATTTAAATGCAGTGCCTGAAGCAGGATTTGCAGAATTCCTGCCAGACGATGCAAAATTCCGCGTAGCACAGGCTGAAATTACACTAGTCAGTGGAGGTATTGCACGTGGTACCATACAGGTGAATGGAAACCAGGCCAATATGGCACAGATTGCGTCTAGTGCGCGTAAAGGTGATGTGATTGTGGTTGAAATTAAAAAGGTGCAACGTCAAAATTTTAAAGGACAAGTCGAAGACTTCCCTCGTTTTACCCGCTTTATTTCAATTCCGCTGAATTAAATAAGTAATGTGATGAAAAAATTTGTTTATGCAATTGTATTATTGGGCTATTTTTCTGCTTCTGCGCAGGAAGGGGTGCCCCTGATCAAGCCGGAAGTGGCTGAGTTTTATGTCATGTTCAAAAAAACCATTTTGCGAAGAATGGATTTGCGTGAAAAGCAAAACTCTCCGTTTTTTTCTACAAACGGGGAAATAACGACATTGATATTTGAGGCCGTTAAAAACGGGCAACTGAAAGCTTACAAATCCGATTCATGCTTAAATATTATGTCTGATGAGGAATTTAATTCCGCTACTCAGAATGAATTGGAAGATCAGTCCGGTGGATTCGGAGGTTTTTCTGGGGGTTTTGGTGATGATACACCGGCGGTACCAGCAGGGCCAAAATTTCAGGACATTCCGCCGCAAGTGTTTGATGTGATTTATATCAAGGAAGATCTGATATTTGACCGAAACCGATCCCGTATGTATAATTACATCCGTACGATCTCAATTGCCTTGCCTACACGTGCAGGTATAGAGTTTAATCCGGCTGGATTTGAAAAGAAGGTCGCCCATTTTAAATATCAGGATTTACTTGACCTGTTTCGTGGGCCGATGGCAGATCGGGCCATATGGTATAATAATTATAACAATGCTTCTCACCTCAATTTCAGTGATGCGTTTGAGTTGCGTATGTTCAATGCCCCTATCGTCCAAATATCAAATGCCGAAAATACGGATATCCGGCAGGAATATCAGGATTTGATTGCAAAAGACCCATTAAATGCGATTATCATTCAGCATAAATATGAATATGATCTAATGGAGTACGAAAGTGAACTCTGGGAATATTAGAATTTAGAGAAATATAGAAAAAGGGGCTTAGGCCCCTTTTTTGTTGAAATGGTCCCAAACCATTTGCGCCTTGGCCTTGCCTAAAAGGGCAGAAAGACTGTGTAGATCCAATTCTTTTATCCTTTTGCTGCTTTTGTAATGCGCTAATAATAAGGTTTTGGATTTCGGACCAATGCCTTTTATTTCATCCAGTTCAGATACGATGGAATTTTTACTTCTTTTGTTTCGGTGGAATGTAATGGCAAACCGGTGAGCTTCATCCCTGATTCGCTGGATTAACTTAAGGGATTCTGATTTTTTACTGATAAATAATGGTAATTCGTCATTGGGGAAATAGATTTCTTCCAGTCGTTTTGCTATACCAACTATTGGCACCTTGCCATAAAGATCTAGATTCTTAAGTGCATGGATAGCGGCACTTAATTGTCCTTTTCCACCATCAATAACGATCAGGTCGGGCAATCCTGTTTTTTCATTTAAAATCCTGCTATACCTGCGGTATACAATCTCCTGCATCGACGAAAAATCATCCGGGCCTACCACTGTTTTAATCGAAAACTTGCGATAGTCTTTTTTGGAAGGTCGCGCATTTTTGAAGCATACCATGGAAGCGACAGGATTAGTACCCTGTATGTTGGAGTTATCAAAGCATTCGATGTGTATCGGCAATGTTTTAAGTCTCAAATCTTCCTGTAGTTGTGCAAGAATTCGTTCACCTGAATCCTGTTTTTTTAATTTTGTTTTGAGTTTTTCGTGTTTGAAGTGCAGGGCATTTTTTAATGAAAGATCTACGAGTTTACGTTTGTCTCCTATTTGTGGAACAATCACTTCCATATTTTCCTGAAGTACGGCTTCTTTGTTTGAGAGGACAACAGTATTAGTACTCTGATACTTAAACTGGATTATGGGAAGTGTATAATTAAAAATATCATCAATGGATTCACCCATATGGGTTCGTACTTCCATAGTCTCAGAGGCTATTATGCAGCCATCTTCGATTTTCATATAGTTTAAAAAACTATGGGTTTCCGACCACAAAATAGTCAGAACATCCACGTTTGTAATAGTTGGGGTTACAATGGTAGTTTTGGATTGAAATTTCGTCAGGTACTCAAGTTTTACCTTATATACTTGTGCGGTTTCAAATTCCAGTTTGCCAGCCGCTTCATTCATACGGTTTTGAAAAAATTGTTTGACTGGTTGTATATTTCCCTTAATTATATTTTTAGCTGAAAAAATATCCTGTAAATAATCGGCTTCAGTTTGTAAACCCACACAAGGACCGAGGCAATTGCCTACATGATACTCCAGGCATACTTTAAATTTCTTTTTTCGGATATTGGAGGGCGTGAGGGACAGGCTGCAATTCCTTACTTTGTATAATTTGGTCACAAGTTCCAGAATATGGTTCATTGCCCGGATCGATGAAAAAGGGCCAAAATATTCTCCGGTATTTAGTTGTCTGTTTCTGGTGGAAAAAATACGAGGAAAAGGTTCGTTTGTAATGACAATACTGGGAAATGTCTTATCATCTTTTAGTAAAATATTGTATTTAGGTTGGTTTTCTTTTATCAGGTTGTTTTCCAGCAACAATGCATCGAATTCCGAATTGACTAATGTGATCTCAATAAAGGCAATCTCCCCAATCAACCGCAGGGTTTTGCGGTTATGTTGGGTCGACTTTTGAAAATAACTTGAAACCCTTTTTTTTAATGATTTCGCCTTGCCTACATAGATAATTTTACCATCCTGCTTGAAAAATTTATATACACCCGGCAAATCAGGTAATTCATGAATTTGATTTTTGTCGTAGCGTAAAACATTCATTCCTAGAAATCATCTGGGTTCACTACTTCGTAATAAACCGAATCACGGGGATTTTCTATGTTTTCATATGTACCGCAGTTCAACTCGATATTTATCGGGTGTACAGGGAGGTCAAAATTTCCTTTTTTATAGGGGAGGGATTGGTCTGCATAAACTTTTAGCATAAATTTTTCCCAAATAGGCATGGCAGTTTTTGCCCCCTGACCCATTGCCCAGTTTTTGAAGTGGATACTACGGTCATCCCCTCCTACCCAGGCACCGGCAGCCAGGTTGTTGGTGACGCCTATAAACCATCCGTCGGAAGCATTTTGGGTTGTGCCGGTTTTGGCTCCTATTTCATTGTCGGTACGAAGTGAACGGTTAAGTCCGAGTGCGGTCCCTCCTGATTCTTCAGTAGTTCCTTTAAGCATGTGAAGCATGATATAGGCGGTTTCTTCATTTAGTTCTTCTTTGGTCTGAGGAAAAAACTGCTGGATAATGTTTCCATTTTTGTCTTCTATACGGGAAATAAAAAAAGGACGGGTGTAGGTACCCAAATTAACGAATGTCGAATAGGCTCCTACCATTTCGAACACAGAGACTTCCCCACCTGCCCCGAGGCAAAGGGCTGGAACGGCATCCAAATGACTTTCTATTCCTAATTTTTTGGCATAATCTACCACCGTAGAAGGGCCAATTTTGCTCATAACCCATGCCGTGATGCTGTTGACCGAACGGGCCATTGCCTGGCGAAGTGTCATGCTTTCATTTGTGAATTTTCCATTTGCGTTTTCCGGGCTCCAGGTGGGTGGATCCTGGCCGGGAAAATGAAACGTCACGCGTGTATCTACCGCTTTTTGGCAGGGAGAATATCCATTATCGATGGCGGCTGTGTAGACGATGGGCTTAATGGTAGAACCCGGCTGTCGTTTACCCTGGTAGACGTGATCGTACTGGAAATATTTGTGGTTGATGCCCCCTACCCATGCTTTGATATGTCCTGATTTGGGTTCCATGGCCATAAAACCAGCTTGCAGGAAACGTTTATAATAATTCAATGAGTCAACCGTACTCATGACAGTGTCTATTTCCCCGTCCCAGCTAAATACTTTCATGGGGTGCTTGAGGTTGAGGTAATACATGACCGAGTCGGAAGAGTTGCCAAATTCCTTCGTAAGTTCTTTATAATAGGACGTCCGTTTCAGTGCGGTTTCGATAAATCCGACAATTTCCTTTCCTTTATCATCGATCCAGGGGTTTTCACCTTCCCAGTGTTCATCAAAAATACGCTGGAGGGTATCCATGTGCTCTTCCATGGCCTGTTCGGCATAGAGTTGTAAACGGCTATCGATGGTTGTGTAGATTTTCAGGCCATCTTCGAACAAGTCATAGCCATTTTCCTTGGCCCAATAGAGGAGGTAGTTGCGTACCACTGTCCTGAAATACGTGGCAATCCCTTCGTTGTGATTGTCTACCAGATAATTCAGCCCCAAAGGTTTTGTTTTCAGCGTATCAAATGATACCCGGTCTATGACATTGTATTTGTAAAGGTTATAGAGGAGTTCGGTTCTTTTGTTCAGCGCGTTTTCAGGGTTGAATACGGGATTGAATCGTGTCGGGGCATTGATTGCCCCTACAAGGGTAGCGGATTCGGTATAGGATAGTTGCGAAGGGAGTTTATTAAAAAATGTCTTGGCGGCTACCTGAATACCATAGGAATTAGATCCATATTCCACCGTATTCAGGTACATGGCCAGTATTTCTTCTTTGGTATAGGATCGTTCGAGTTGAACAGAAATGACCCATTCCTTTAATTTGGTAATGATACCGCCAATGGCGGAATAGCGGTATAAGGAACCTTTGTTTTCGGAATTGGTACGAAAAAGATTTTCTGCCAACTGCATGGTGATGGTACTCCCCCCACCTTTAAACTGAAAGGTTAATTTGCCGACTATTGCCCTGAAAATACCACGTAAATCGATGCCAGAATGCTTTTTGAAGCGAACATCTTCGGTGACCAGCAGGGTATTGATTAATTCAGGGGATAATTCATTGTAGGAAACAGGGGTCCGGTTTTGCCTGAAATATTTACCAAGTGAAACACCATCTGCACTGATCAGTTCAGAGGATAAATTCGGATCCGGTTTTTCAAGGGCACTCAGACTGGGCAAGCCCCCAAACCAGCCATTGCTATCATTTTTGACCATATAAAACACAAGAGGGACACTTGTAAGGCCCAGAAATAATGCGAGCCAAAGTAAAATGATTATTGT
>JAOUOM010000399.1 GCA_029880385.1 Cyclobacteriaceae bacterium
GGGTAGAAGACCATACGGACGAACTAAAACAAAAGACAGTCGCCTACATCAATACCGATGGTAGCGGCAGGGGATTTCTGGGAGTGGGTGGATCTCATTCCCTTCAGGCGATGGTAAGGGAGGTGGCCGGTGAGGTGACCGATCCACAGCGGGGTGTTTCGATAGCTGACCGGCGAAATGCACTGGACTTGGTGCGTGGGGGAGATGGCAGCCTGACGCTTTATGCCCTGGGTTCAGGTTCGGATTACACACCCTTTTTCCAATACGCAGGTATTGCCTCACTCAATCTCGGCTTTGGGGGTGAAAACGGGGGCGGCGACTACCATACCATTTACGATACCTATTCGCATTTTGTACGCTTTAAGGATCCCGGCTTTGCCTATGGGGTTGCTCTGGCCAAAACAGCCGGAAGACTCACCCTCCGGATGGCCAATGCCGATGTGCTGCCCTTTGAATTTGTCCAATGGCAATCGACTGTCTCCACCTATCTGGACGAGGTGATGGCCCTGGTGGAAGACAAACGGAAGGAAGTGGAAAAACACAATAGGCTGGTGGGCAAAAATGCATTCGAACTCGCGGCTGACCCTACACGGCCATTTCAAAAGCCGGTAGAGAAGGAGCCCATTCCGTACCTTGATTTTTCGCCCCTTCAAAATACCATGGCCTCACTTAAAACAAAGGCCGAAAAACTGTCAATGGTCAATCCATCGGCTCTTTCGGGCGATCAACTGGCGGCGTATAACAGCCTCCTGATGAAAGTAGAACAGCAATTGATCCGGGCAGAGGGACTACCGCGTCGGCCTTGGTTTAAGCATCAGCTCTATGCGCCGGGCTTTTATACCGGTTATGGCGTCAAGACTCTTCCGGGCGTACGCGAGGCGATTGAGCAGGACAACTGGCAGGAAGCCCAGGAACAAATCAGACTGTTGGCTACTACGTTGCATGGGTTTGGCCTTTACCTGGACAAGCTGCTGGCCGTGACAAAATAAACAGGGATACCAGGCAGAGGAGATGAAGGATGGGCGGTACACGAACCATAATGGTACCCAAAGCCGGGCTATTTCCGGTGGCGGTTGGCTACCTTGTGGACAATATGGTCACACACATTGTCCATATTTTAAATATATGAATTGCATTCAGATTAGGAATAATTGTAATTTTGCATGGAATTTGTAGTAGATCACGTGGTTAGTTTTCGTCTCATTGGATTGAAACAAACGTTATGATTTCCAAACCAATATAATCCGTTAAAACAATGAATATTCGTACATTATCACTTTTGTTTACCCTGATGGGGGTAATGGCCTTTTGGCCACAGGAATCCCTTGCACAAGGAGCTTCAAAATCGCACGGACCACCACCATGGGCCCCTGCACATGGGTACCGGGCAAAAACGAGGCAGGTGTATTTTCCCGAACATAATTTCTATTTTGATGTACAGAAAGGCACCTACATCTATTTTAATAATGGCAAATGGGAGGTTTCTGTCAAGCTTCCAACGCTTTTTGCCGGCATTAACCTCAGGCAAGCCGTGCAGGTAGAGCTGGAACTAAACACGGACAGGCCACAGCTATACAACCGTGACCATATAGCGACCTACTCCAAGCCAAAAGGGAATTCCGGCAATGGCAACAAAGGCAAGTCCGGGTCTGGCAAAAAAGGGCATTACTAAGGATCAGTGAGGTAGTGACGCAAAGGCGTCGAGGTATTCGGATATGAATTCGCTTTTACGTCGGAGCCGGTATTGCATTACCCACCGGGGATGTGATAAGGGCACGATCTGTCCGAAAAACCGATGTTTTTGGTTGAGGTAGTTCAGGTATTTTACATTTTCACCTTTGCCAATACTAAAGGCCACTTCCTGTCTGATACCAAATTTCAGCTGGAGGCGGATTTGCCGGACCACATACGGCTCCAGCATCGCTTTATAGCCTTTGATGTCATAGTAGTTGAGGTTGATCCCCTGCCGCAGGTAGCCAAGCGGGGAGACAGCCGAAATAAAAAATCGTTGATAAAAATGATCGGGCCCGCCATAGGCATGGATCATTTCGTAGATAAACCGGGACGACAATTCCGGTTTTTTTTCGAGTATATTTTCAATGCCGCAATCTTCCTGTAGCCGGAGCGGATCCGTAAAAGGGACACCCGTAAGCCCGGCCCCAAACCTGCCCGGATTGATGCCAAAACATAGATAGCGGGGTTGCTGGTCGGCGTAGTATTTTTGATAAAAAGCTGTCGTCAGGGCCATCGTGTCCGGGTTTTGAAAAGGATTCATCACCTCCACATCATCCGGAAGATTTGCAGGAGGGGACAATTCCGAATAGTATTGCAGCACAGCATCAGAAAATAACATAACATCAGGTTTTGGCTACCAAATTACACTATTTCATTATTTACAAGCCTTATAAAGTGCTTAGTCAGTTTTCTGACGAAGACGGCAACCCGGGACTGGGTTCGTTGTATCAGCTCCCCAAAGACGTCTATCCTGTCGGACGCCTCGACCTGGACAGTGAAGGTCTGTTGTTGCTTACCAACGACAAAAAACTGAACCACCGGCTGCTCAATCCCCAATTTGCCCATACCCGAACCTACTGGGTAGAGGTGGAGGGTCTTCCTACACGCGAATCCATGGAGAAGCTGGAAAAGGGAGTGGACATAAAGGTGGGCGGGAAAATACACCATACAGCACCTGCAAAGGTCCGGCGGATTGACAGCCCCGGTCTGGCCGAACGTGACCCGCCTGTCAACCGGGTCAAACATCCCATTACGAATTGGCTGGAAATCTGTTTGGGTGAGGGGAAAAACCGACAGGTACGTAAAATGACCGCCTGTGTGGGGCATCCCACGTTGCGATTGGTGCGGGTAGCCATCGAATCACTGGGCCTTGCCCCGTTACAACCTGGCGAAATCACCCAAATTTCCCAAAAGGCCCTGTATGGAAAACTTAAATTGAAATAGTCGTATACTTTTGT
The DNA here is from genome assembly GCA_029880385.1 of Cyclobacteriaceae bacterium. Lineage (GTDB taxonomy): Bacteria > Bacteroidota > Bacteroidia > Cytophagales > Cyclobacteriaceae > JAOUOM01. Next base: position 2,973 of record JAOUOM010000399.1, read on the forward strand.
CGCGTGGAAATACCCCAGGATTTTACCGATCGTTTCGTGGATGCCTTCGGGCCCGGCGAGGCGGCTTCTTTTAAGCAGGCCATGGCACAGCCGGTTCCCGTTAGCATTCGCATTAACCCGGCCAAAACCACCGGCAGGCCTGCCCTTGACCCGGTACCCTGGAACCCGAATGGCTTTTATCTCACCGATCGCCCGTCCTTTACGGCTGATCCGTGGTTTCATGCCGGGGCCTATTACGCACAGGAAGCCAGTTCCATGGTCGTGGGCCATCTGATGAAGCAATGGGTGGATGGGGAAATGGGCGGACACCCCCTTCGTGTATTGGATTTGTGCGGCGCA
>JAOUOM010000400.1 GCA_029880385.1 Cyclobacteriaceae bacterium
TCCGATCTACGCTTGATGAATATTTTGAAGGGAATGAGCCCAAGGAATTGTCATTCATCAAAATTGACGTGGAAGGTCATGAAATGTCGGTTTTTCGTGGGGCAGTCAATACGCTGAAAAAACACAAACCGACCATCTTATTTGAATGCCATCATGAAGCTGCCAAAAAAGGAGAATCATTTGCCCTTCTTTCTGAATTGGGCTACCGGGGATTTTTCATCCATCAGAACCGGCAGATTGATGTGCGGGAGTGGGATCAGTACCCATATGACCGATCCTACAACCACCGCAATTATATATTTGTCAAAGACTGAGCCCCGTTAGTTGCTTTCATCCGGTTGCAGGGCCATGAATTCGAGTTGAAGGCCTTGCAACTGGAGCGTAAGCCCCTTTAGAGCTTCATCAAATTGCTCTTTCGTATCCGTCACAAGGTGCTGGTAATAGCGGATTCCTTCATGCAGGTTTTCCTGAAATGTGTGAAGAAACTTGATTTGTGCAGGCTGGACTGCCCCCGCATATTCCCCTAACTTTTCTTTCAGGTAGTCGATATACATGGAAAGTTCTTTGATAAACATATTGGGCCGTTCCGCAACTTCCAGGATGTTTGCTTTTCCATAAATATGGTCGATCATCTCGTGCAGCGACACAATACGTGTAAAGTAGGCCGTATTTGGACCCGGGCAAATGGCAATTTCTTCCATCTTCTTGTTTTTCCCTACTTTGTCCTCGGCTGCCAGGCTATTGCCCAAGCCCATACACAGACATACTTTTTCGGTAATCTTGTGCAGCATCCTGGCAAATTCCGCTGGCTGGAGGCCTTTGTCCTTTAATTCCGCTATTTTATTGTTCTGATAGGTTTTTGAAGCCAGACAAATAGGCTTTTCAGAAAAGTCCGTATTAAAACTCAGGTGTTTTTTGTAGCATGTGTGACCTGGTGTGCCCTGTTCGTTGATTTCATCTCGCCTGCGTTCAGCTGAAGTACCCCTGATGGTATTAAACCGAATGCCCAATGGTGAAACGTCGCTGAGGTAAAACTGGCTTTCATCACCCTTTCGCAACAGTTCGCGGGTATGGGCATCCACATTGACAGCTTCGGGAACCAACAAAAATGGTGACCCCCAACCTACCGAGTCTACCTTGTAATTTTCAAGTAAAAACCGGTGCTCTTCGGCCGTACCTACCCCGCCCTGTGCCGTCACCCGGATAGGCGGAGGAGATGTGTGAAAGGTTTTATTAAGGCCTTGCCAAACTGACTGAATCGACTCGAAAAGGGAATCGACCAATTCATGTCTTTTCTGATTAAATTCTTCCAGAATCGGGCCTAGCAGGTAGCCATCCGTAGCAAAAGCATGCCCGCCACAGTTGAGGCCAGACTCGATTCGGAATTCGGACACCCAAAGTCCTTTTTTGGCTAAAAACCGACCCTGAACCAGTGCCGAGCGGTAATCGCTTACTTTGAGGATGATTTTTTTTGCAAAAGCCCCCCAATTGTCCGGCAAGAATGAATCGAAAGAAGCCATATAACTATATAACCTGGGGTTTAAGCCGGCCGATAATACCACGGAAGAATGCAGGTTGCTATTGGCAAACCCCCGGATGGCTGCATGGGCTTCATTGTATTCGTTTGGCAACAGGGTGCCTTCCATTGTATAGGACGGACGATCAAGTTTGGTCATCACATTCACATCAATGGAACCAGGCCTGATTTTCGCCCTTAGTGCCTCTTCAGCACTTGTTCGCCGGGCACCATCCAACTGACGCGAGGCCAGATATTCTTTTTTGAGTGGGGAATGATCCGACAGCATGGAAAAATACTTGCTGATCTCCGTTCCCGATTCAAACGCAGACCTTTTAAGCTGCTCAAATTTTTCGGTCACTATTTCATGTACCAGGTTGAGGTAGCTGGTGATGCGACGGGCACGATTATCATCCTCCTTTTCAGAAATTGGATTAAACGGCCTTCCTGTCTGTCGGCAATGATATTCACGCATCTGTTCGACCAGCCGGTGATCTATAATGGAAATAACGGAATCAATACCGTAAGGTGCTACCTTGACGGGTGTGTCAATAGTAAAACCAGTTCCCATAACGGGTATATGAAACGAATGAATTTGTGACATGACCTTTTGCTCTTTAGTAGTTGATTGTACACAGGAAGATGCAAAGTTACCAGGTACAAAACCCCAAATACAGAAAGCAAGCTGAATTTGGCAGGGTATGCGATATGATTTATGACAGGTTTTTTATACCCCATACAACGCATAGGAAGAGGTTACTCTAACCCGGATGACCTGTGCCAAAATGCCTACCGGGGACGGAATACGTCCGTGATTTCCCCTGAAATCCTGCGCGGACGATTTGTCTTCCGATCCATCAGACACCAGGTGGTAAAGGCCTCTACTGCCAGGTGATCCTCCCGGTATATCCATACATGACGTCCCCACTTGGGGCCGGACTCATCATCGGCAATGGCAGTCTTAATGGTCAGGTGATCGTGAACGAAACAGGGTTTACGATATGAAATGGAATGATGGAGTACGACCCAATAGACAAGTTCGTCAACGGCTTGCGGCACGCAATGGTACCAATGCTCCCCTGCTATTTCCTGTACCCACTGCAGGTAGGCCACATTGTTTACATGCCCTAACCGGTCGATAACCTCAGGCCCTACAATGAGCGCTTTTTGATAGTGAGTCACGGGTGTTTTCTTTTCCATCTTGTGTCAGGTAGTGTCCAACCCTTCCAATTGAATAGGGGTAAAAATAGGAAAATACCCAAAAGGATAACCCACTCTTCCCAAATAATATGGGATATGAAGCAGATTAAAACCAGATGGAAACATACGGTTGTCCCTTTGTGCCGCTTATCAAAATCCCAATGGAAGAATATGGAAATTCACTTACTTTCCGAGCTGAATTGTCCCATTAATAACCAACAGACGAGCTATGGAACTTACAGGAGCAAAACCTGCCCGAATCATGTCGATCGATGCCCTGAGGGGTTTCGATATGCTAATGATCATCTTTGCCGATCGTTTTTTCTACCATTTGGGCCAGGCGGCCACTAATCCGGTAACCGCAACACTTGCCACCCATTTTAACCATCCGGAATGGTACGGATTTCATTTTTATGACATTATCATGCCCTTGTTTTTGTTTATGGTCGGGGCAGTTATCCCGTATTCCCTCCATCGAAGGGTAGATCAGGGTGGCACGCGAACTTTTTACCTGCACCTGCTTCGTCGGTTTGCCATCTTATTTTTCCTGGGATGGATCGTACAAGGCAACCTGCTGGCCATTGAT
>JAOUOM010000401.1 GCA_029880385.1 Cyclobacteriaceae bacterium
CCCAATGTGCTCGGCAGCACGCTGCTGATCGAAAAGGTCTTCAGAGAAGCCGGTTTCCCCGAGGGTGTTTTTCAAAACCTGATCATTGAAACCCACGACGTGGAAAGCATCATCCGCCACCCGGTCGTCAAAGCGGTAACCCTCACCGGCAGCGACCGTGCCGGATCTGCCGTGGCAGCCCTGGCAGGCAGTGAAATCAAAAAAAGCGTGCTCGAACTGGGGGGAAGTAATGCCTTTATCGTGCTGGACGATGCAGACCTCCCACTGGCCGTGGATGCCGGTGTTGCCGCACGTATGCAAAACAATGGACAAAGCTGTATCGCTGCCAAGCGGTTTTTGATCCAGCGCGGTATTTCCGGCACCTATATCCGGCATTTTACCGACCAAATGAAGGGCTTTGTAACGGGTGATCCCCTCGACGAAAAAACCACCCTCGGACCACTGGCCCGCATCGACCTGGCCGAAAAACTGGAACAACAGGTACAAAAGTCAGTGGAAATGGGCGCAACCTGCCTGCTGGGTGGCAAACGAAACCGCACGTTTTTTGAACCTACCGTACTCACCGGCGTAGTACCCGGTATGCCCGCATTTGATGAGGAATTGTTTGGCCCGGTAGCCGCATTTACCGAAATAGACAACCTGGATCATGCCATCGAACTATCCAATTTATCGGTTTACGGACTTGGCGTTTCCATTTTTACCCATCAGACAGAGGCCGTCATTGCCCGCCTGCACCAACTGGAAGACGGGGCCGTATTTGTCAATGAAATGGTCAAGTCCGATCCCCGGCTGCCCTTTGGCGGCACCAAACGGTCAGGATTTGGCCGGGAACTCAGTGCCATTGGCATCCGTGAATTTACCAACATCAAAACCGTCTATATCCGCTAACTTTCACATTATTTTTTACCAGATTCACATTTTTACCATGGACAAACTCACCAGATACAACCAGCGACTACTGGCCATTACAGGCACAATGGTACTCGCAACCGTCGGCATCCTGATCCTGACAGGCGGCATCGTCCTCGCCGTAGAACTAACCCGGGAATACAGCCATAGCCAACAAACCGACAATGACATTACACTGGCCAAAGAGGCTAAAAAAGGTGATTCGACGATCATCCGGGATCAGGAAATCACCTTCCAAAGCCCACAGCTGATCGATACCGTCCAGGCCATCTACCTGATCCCTGTTTCACAGGTAAACCTGAAAAACCCGGAAGAAATAGATTCCGATAACTTTCAGCAACTACTGGATCTGGGAAGTTCGGGTTCCCGCAAATTCCGGTATGGGTACCGCTACACGGGAACATACAATAACCTGATCGTCTACCGCCAGCAGCAAGCTAGCCTTGAAGCGGTTTTCAATAAAAAAACCAGTATCAGCTCCTACCAAAACGTAACCATTCATGCGCACCAATACCTGCTGATCGAAGGAAACACGGCCGATACCAACGGGGACAAAAAACTAAGTGCCGATGACCTCAAATCGTTCTTTGTCTATGACCTTGCCACGAAGGAATTGAAGGTGTTTTCCGTAAAATCCATGGGGCTTGTCGATTTTTATGTGACACACGGTTCCGACGAAATCATCCTCCGTTTTGCCAAAGACAAGGACCTGAACGGCGAAATAAACAAATACGAGGAACCCGTATATCTCAAGAAGCTATCGCTCAGCTCCTTTGTCATGACAGACCTCATCGATCAGCAAACCCTCACGAATTTGCAACGCCTGATCGATGAATGATCACAGGATTTCGATCCCCAGTTTGCGATAGGTCTCAAGTATGTCGGGATCGGCCGTATCCTCGGCTATCAGGATGTCCAGTTCATCAATGCCACAAATGCTGTATTGATCGGACGTGTTCAGCTTGTCGTTGGTACAAAGGACAACCGTCTTTTCACTGCTTCGTACCATGTGGCGCTTGAGCCGGGCCTCCTCCAGTTCGAGGGTGGTCAGGCCTTTTTGTGGATGAATGCTCCGAATACCGATAAACGCCAGATCTGCATGGATTTCGTCGAGGAGGTCGGAAGACTGAATATCCAGAGTCACACGTGCGCCTTTAAACACCCTTCCCCCCAGCACAAACAGGTCAATATTGGGGTGATCTGTAAGTTCACTGGCTATCGGCAGGCTGTTGGTCACCACGGTCAGGCGAATACCGGTGGGAATCTGACGCGCCATGTGCCAATTGGACGTGCCGCCATCTATCAGGATGAGCTGTCCCTCCCGAAGCAGGGACACAGCCTTGATGGCCAGCAGGTTTTTGCTTTCCGAGGCATAATCCTTTCGCCCGGCAAAGACCCGTGGTGCTTCCGGCCTGGGCACGGCCCCTCCATGTACCTTTTGAAGCAGCCCGCTTTCCTGGAGCTCGTTCAGGTCGCGACGGATCGTCCCTTCCGATACATTCAGTTCATGGATGAGCGCAGTGGACGACACCCGCTGGTTCTTTTGCAGTCGGTCGAGAATCAACCGAAGCCTTTCTTCCCTCAACATATACAAACGGCTTTACGTGACAAATAGGCTTGTCGGTACTAAAATAGGATAAAAATACACGTAGGAAACGCTTTCATCGGATATTCAGCGAAATCATACCCTTCGCTTCCCTGTTTATCCTCCCGCCAGCAGACAGCCGGGCGATTTCGCGGATCCAGCCCATGCGCTCGCGGTTTTTACCCTAATTTTGCCCCATGGATTCACAAACGGATTTTTTGGCCCAAATCACGACCAGTATTGAAAGCGGACGATTTATTAAAATCACCTTGAGCAATTCGCGGGTGAAACATGAGGAATTGTTAAATACCTACATCCGCCTCATCGACATCAAACGACGGCCCCACCTCTCCTTTACCTACCACTACAGGACAAACGATCAGGTCAAAAACCATGACATCCCGGCCGGCCTGGCCGAAATCGGCCGATTGATGGACGATACGTTCAAAAACGCCATGCTCTTTACCTCCGATGCCGATTTCCTGCTGCAACTAAGCAAAAAAGGCAAAGCCAGCCTGAAAGAACTAAAACCCTCCCATCCCGTTCCCACGGCAAACGCACGCAGCCACGACAACCCCAGAAAAAAACAACTGGCAGGAAGCGAAAAATACCTCCGGCTACTGGGTGTGGCCGATACCGACGGCCAGATCATCCCCAGGATGGCCGACAAATACCGGCAGATCAATAAATACCTGGAAGTAATGGAAGACCTCATCGATCCCCTACATTGGGAGCGGCCTATCCACATCGTCGACATGGGCTCGGGCAAAGGCTACCTCACATTTGCCCTGTACGAT
>JAOUOM010000402.1 GCA_029880385.1 Cyclobacteriaceae bacterium
TTGGAGTCGATGTTGGTGAATTTTGGTATCGGGTACCCATTTGCAAACGTCAAAATATCGGCAATATCCAGTGTCTGGCCATCGGTATAGAAATTGGCCCGCCAGTCTGTGGCTCCTGTAATATCTGCAAATTTGCCTACAAAGGTGCTCGTAGCACGCAACCCGGCCCAGCCACCATCGATCCCGTAATCGGCAGGAACCATGGTACCGCCCACAGGTGCATGAACCAGGAAGGTCGTACTTCCCCAGCTCTGGGTATACTGCCCGTCAGCATTTAATGCAAAAATAATCTCGTTTGACGTATGGTTATCGGCCATAAACAGGGTGCGGTAATCGGCGTTGAGCGTATACCCGCCAGTGTTGATGATTTTGTTTACGGCCGTCAGTACTTCCGTATATTTTGGCTGACCGGTATATACCCCGGCATTCAGGTACAATTTGGCCTGTAGCATCCATAGCGCACCTCTGTCGGCCCGTCCATACTGGTTTTCATGTGGAGCAGGGAGCAGGTTTTCAATGTCGTTCAATTCACTTTCGATGAAATCAAACACTTCCTGGGGCGTAGCCTGCACGGGTGGTTCGGCAATGATACGGGTCAGTATGGGCACATTACGGTAGAGGTCAAGGGCATGCCAGTAGGCCAGTGCACGCAAAAACCGGGCTTCATGCCGGAATGTCTCAATCTCGGCAAAATCATCCGATGGGACTCCATTGGATTCCATTATTTCAGGTACGGATTGCTCCAGAAAATCATTGGTCAGGGCAATGGTGTACATGATCCGGTAATAGAGTACTTTGACAAACTGGTTTTCCGATGACCAGTTATGCAGGTGCAGATCCTGGATACCAGCATCAGTCCAGGTGATGACGGCCTCATCGGTGGTTAGCTCCTGTGCCTTCCAATACACACGGATGTAGCTTGAAAATCCTTCGTCGGTAATGACGGAGAGATCCCGGTTTCCGGCAGGCCCATCCTGTCCGGTAAGTGAAAAGCTCGCGTACAATTTGGCCAGGTACTGTTTATAGGCCTGGGCGTGGATCAACACGAAATTAGACGTCTGCCCTGTACGTGGCTTTACATCAAGGTCGATGCAGGAAAACGCCAAAAACAGGGGGATGATGGCTATGATTAGTTTCTTCATTTTCAATCAATTAAAAATTAACATTTATTCCGCCCACCAACTGCAAAGCCCGTGGGTACAGGCTGTTGTCGATCCCATTGCCTATCTCGGGATCCAAACCGCTGTAATTTGTCAGGGTAAACAGGTTTTGAGCGGTCGTATACAGGCGGATTTTGGCAAATTTCAATGCATCGATGTTGTACGAAAGGGTGATGTTGTCCATCCGTACAAAAGAAGCATTTTCGACGTAGTAATCGGAGAACAATTGCTTTGTGCTGAAATTGGTCACCAGAGCCGATGTATGGATATTGTAGGGGCCACCCAGTTCCTTTACACGGTTTTTGAAGCCTTTGCTGGACGCTACATTGTTGTACACGTAGTTTCCGATACGTGAACGCAGGGTAAAGGAAAGGTCAAAATTTTTGTACCGGGCATGTGAGGTCAGACCAAATTCAAAATCGGGATTGGCACTTTCGAAAGGAACCCGGTCATCTTCATTGATGATATCGTCATTATTCTGGTCGACATACATGTCTGTCCTGGATCCGGTCAGTCGGTCTTTTACAGGGAGCCCACCCTCATATTTATGTTCGTATACGCTAAAGGTATTGATGGGATAGCCTACCTGAATGACCTGAATGGTCTGCCCTACATCACCGGAAATTCCTCCGGAAGGAACAGCCTCCACGCCGCCAAGGGCCGAATTATCGATTCGAAGGATTTCATTGGAGTTGTGCGCCGCATTGAATGAAATATTCCAGGAATAGTCAGACTTATCAACGACCACTGCACTTACCTGCAGCTCAACCCCTTTGTTTTTCATCACCCCAATGTTGCTGATATACCGAAACCCTACTGCCGTTCCCACCGGGAAAATGGGGTCAAACAACAGGTCTTTGGTCATCCGCTCATAATACTCAAGCGAGCCATTTATGCGGCCACCTACCAGGTCATAGTCCAAACCGATGTTCAGGGTATTGGATACTTCCCACTTAATCCCCTTGTCTACAGGCGTTGGGCGAAGGGTATTGACGAAATCGCTGCCAAACTGGTAGCGGGCATCAATGGTACCCAGGTAATAAAAGTTTTCGTAGAGATAGGGTGCGAAATTCTGATTTCCCAATACACCGTAGCTGGCCCTTATTTTCAACTCATCAAAGGTATTCCGTGCAAAGCCCATGAAATCTTCGTCGATCAGCCTCCATCCCAATGCTACGGATGGGAAAAACCCATAGCGGTTTTCGGGCCCAAACTGTGAGCTGCCATCATAGCGGGCATTGGCCGTAACCAGATACTTGTCCTTGAGGGAGTAATTGACCCTGCCGAAATAGGATTGCTGGTACTTGATGTTATACCAGGCCCCCGGACGAATTACCTTGGCAACCGACGGGTCATAAATGGTGCTCAGGTCACTGACCAGTGAGTCCATCGCAAAATAGGAACCTTCGGTACTGAATGTCTGAAACGAATACCCTGCGGTGATTTCGACTAACTGGTCACTGCTCAGCTGCTTTTTGTAGTTGGCAAACGTTTCGTATAAGTAGGTTTCCTTGGCCCCTTCGTCATAATTCAAAAATCCGCGGCCATAGGCCCCAAACAGGTTTTTGGGCTGAAAATACCGGTTTTTCGAACTGGAAACATCGTATGACAGATTATTTGTAAAGCTAAGGCCTTCCACAAAAGGCACATTGATGATCAGTTCGGCTTTTCCCAGGCTCCTGAATGAGCGGCCCGTATTGGTCACCAGGTCCTGTCGGGCCACCGGGTTTTGCACGCCCAGTTCCCCTATATTCTGAGGTTCAAAATATCCTCCGAAAATGCTGGCGGGATCATATACCGGTTGTGTCGGGTTAAAATCCGTAGCTGCCCCGATCTGGTTGTCGCCAAAATTGTTTTTTGTAAACCCGTTTTTGACCGAAATATTTAATTCCACGACATCCTTCAGGAATTTTTTGCCATAATTAATGGAGAAATTATAGATATCGAGCTGGTCATGGCGAACCACGCCATTAAGCTTTTGGTTCATCACGGACATAAAGAAGTTATTGTCCGTAAACGATACGGAGTGCTTCATTCCCTGGCCTACCTGGGTCACTTCATCAATCCAGTTGGTATTGGCCTGGCCCAGCCGTGGCGTCAGGTCTGTAAATTGTGTGGAAATCAA
>JAOUOM010000403.1 GCA_029880385.1 Cyclobacteriaceae bacterium
GTATTCCGTATGAAGGGATGACAATGTCTGAATATGCAAAAGAGCTATTTTGTCAAATTGATACCAGTCGTACATATATTTTGATTGGCGTTTCATTGGGTGGTATGCTTTCCGTTGAAATGAATGAGTTTCATAAACCTGAAAAAACAATAATTATATCAAGTGCCAAGTGCAGAAATGAATTGCCGGACAGATATCTTTTCCAGGAGTATGTGCCGATTTACGAATTAGTTTCAGGTGATTTAAGCAAAAAAGGAGCACTCTTTCTTCAGCCAATTGTCGAGCCCGATAGGAATAACCAAAAGGAAACCTTCGTTTCAATGCTTAAGGACAAAGATCCTGCTTTCCTTAAAAGGACAATTGCGATGATTTTGGAGTGGCAGCGTGTTGATTGCCCTGACAATATTATCCACATACACGGTGATAAGGATAGAACCATTCCGATTCGAAATGTAACATATGACTACTTAATCAGTGGCGGTTCACATATGATGGTATTGACAAGGGGGGCTGAGATTAGTACATTGATTGTGGCTATACTGGATGAAAAATAAGCGGGTTCCAACAACATCACATCCGCCCACAACTACCGCAAGGGGTTGCGCAGGCTTTGAGGAAAGAAAAGAGAGGACAGCTTTTCTGAGTATGTCCGGCCGCGTAGATATTTTTTAGTAGGGGGGTGCGAAGGCCCTGAATCGGACAGGGGGATGTTGAACGCCCACACGTGGCAGGCTGGCGACAACTGAGGCTTTGTACCGTCGGTTTTGCTTTATTTCTTGGAAATGACACAAACAACCGTTAGCTTCATCGTCATAAATCGGAGTTGCGTTTTTATCCGTGTGCAAACGTTTACAAACGACTACAAACGTTTAAAAATGTTTTTGTTGCTGAAAATGAACAGGTTACAAAATATACATATAAGAGAAATATAGGGAATATGCACGATATTCGGATGTTGGGGAGAATATGGCCAAAGTATTTTACATACCGTATGCGAAGTATGAACTTCAAAGTGAATTAAATCAGGAAAATCTAATGGCTAAGATTAGTGGCCAAATTTCAAACCATGATTTAATTGGAGAACTAACAGCTAAAAATAAAAGGAAATTTTCGGGTTCTATAAACAAAACAACTGGCGAATTTCAAATCAGAAAACGTCTCAACTACAGAAATAACTTTAACCCAACTTTATGCGGTCAAATAGTCAAAGAGGAAAATGGATCTAACATTAGTATAACTCTCAAACTTCCGACTTTAGGCTACATTTTTTTAACCATATTTTGTATTATCTGGATATTATTTGGCTTTTTGAACATTAACACCCTAGAAGATTTGATGTGGCCAGTGGGTGGACTGGCGTTTGTTTACACCCTAACATTCTTTGGATTTAATATGGGCGCTGGATTGGCTTTGGACACATTATATGAACTGATAAACTCTCCCTAGCAGCAAAACCTTTGTCTGGTGCCCAGCACCCAACCAGGTGTATGCCGGTAAAGGGCACATAAACCTACTGTATAGCCCAGGGCGTGGACAGTATGCAGGCCACTGATCGTAGGATGGGTGTACAGGTGTTCAGATTCGTATCCCTCCCGCTCAGGTTGCCTATCTATCATCTTGCAACGATGATCCGGTCTGTTTTACCGTGTATGTAAAGACGTTATGCTGTCGGGATGGGGTTGCTTATTTTCGTTGCAAATTTTTTGCTATGAAACGTAGAGAAGCCTTATCGATTTCACTGGCTGCTACCGGGGGGATTATGCTTGGCGGTTCCTTCTGGCAGAGCTGTAGCCAGCAGCCGTATCCGTACGCATTGTTTACACAGCAGGATATGGACATCCTGAATGACCTGGCGGATACCCTCATTCCTGATACAGATACTTCGCAGGGGGCCAAAAAAGCCAATGTGGGTGAATTTGTACAACTTTATGTGACCGACTGCCTGGCAGCCGTTCAGCAGCAAATCGTACTGGAAGGATATGCGCGTTTCAAGAAAGATTGCCTGGAAGAGTGGAGCAAGCCTTTTCACCGGTTGTCTGCCGAAAGCAAGCAATCACTGGTAGACCGGCTGATACGAGAATCGGAAGCGCACGCAGACCAGCAAAGCCCGCATTACTTTGGCATTATGAGGCGGATCATCCTCCGGGGGTATTTTACTTCCGAAATTGGCATGACCCAGTGCCTGCGGTATGTACCCATACCCGGCTATCAAAAAGGGGTTATTCCGTATCAGGCAGGTGAAAAATTATGGGCATTATGATGGAAACTACAGATTTTGATGCGATCGTAATCGGATCGGGTATGAGTGGCGGCTGGGCGGCCAAGGAGCTGTGCGAGAAAGGCCTGAAGACACTCGTGGTGGAGCGCGGCAGGAATGTGACACACATCAAAGACTATCCAACGGCTCTGAAAAATCCCTGGGAATTTCCACACCGGGGCACGTTGCCGGAGGCAGTCACCGCTGCCAATCCGATCGTATCCAAATGTTACGCTTTTGGCGAGGAAACCGAACATTTCTTCGCGAAAGACGCTGATCATCCCTATGTGCAGGAAAAGCCGTTCGACTGGATCCGGGCCTATCAGGTCGGAGGAAAGTCGCTCCTTTGGGCTCGGGAGGTGCAGCGCTGGAGTCGCTACGATTTTGAAGGACCCAAACGCGACGGGTATGCGGTCGACTGGCCCATCCGTTACGACGACCTGGCCCCCTGGTATGGCCACGTGGAAAAATTCATAGGCGTCAGTGGCAATAAAGACGGACTGGATGTGCTGCCCGACGGTGAGTTTTTGAAGCCATGGGAGATGAATGCAGCGGAACAACACATCCGCGACCGTATCCGGGAGCGTTTTGATGATCGCTATCCCATCATGGGGCGATGTGCCCATTTGACAGAAGCCAACGAAATACATACCCGGCAAGGGAGAGGTCCCTGCCAGGCCAGGAGCCTTTGCGAACGGGGCTGTCCCTATGGAGGTTATTACAGCTCTACCTCGTCTACCATCCCATGGGCCGATAAGACCGGTAATATGACCCTGGTGACGGATGCGGTGGTCAAGGCGATTGTCTATGATGAAAACCAAAACCGGGCCACCGGTGTGCAGGTGATCGACACCAAAACCGGTGCCACACGTACGTACACGGGGCGGGCCATCTTTGTCAATGCAGCTGCCCTCAATTCCAACCTTATCCTGCTCAACTCTCGCTCCAACCGCTTTCCAAATGGACTGGGCAATGACAATGGACTGCTGGGCACATACATGGCGTTTCATAATTACAGGGGGACG
>JAOUOM010000404.1 GCA_029880385.1 Cyclobacteriaceae bacterium
CCACTGAAAACCGTCGGCTGTTCGGCCACATTGGCCGTCAGGGCTTTCAGGGAATCGTAGTTGTGTTCAATTACCGCAAACAGGGAATCGGCCAGGTCATCCTTTTGAAAAAGATGCCCGAAAAACCGGATCCACTCAGCACGCCCAAGAGCCGACGTTTCCAGGTAATCGGCATTGTATAGAACCGGGATGCCCGATTCGGCCAGCTTATCAAGTGATGCAGACTCATTTCCCATATCATAGGCTATCACCACGTCGGGACGAAGGTGTATCAGGAGCTCAAGATTCATGCCCCCAGCTGTACCCAATTCGGTAATGAGCCCTTTGTCCACTCTGTCGGCAAAAAAACCGGAACTAATATACTGCGTACCCGGAAAACCCACGAGCCGGTCGCCCATGCCAAGCATCTCGATAAACGGAAGGTGCGTAGTGGATGTGACCACTACCCGGGTAGGTGGATTGGTAAGCGGATATACCTGCGGGGAGGTAGCCCCCCGCCACGGTTCTGTCACCTCCAGGGTATCTTCCCACATCCTGAATTTGACCGCATGGGAAAGTGGAATACCGGAAGGTTTTGGGGAAATGTGATTTCCTTTTTCAGGTACGGCACAGGCAACAAGAAATCCAAGAATTGAAATAAACAGGTTTTTCATTTAATCAAAATAATCGGGTTGTGAGGATAATGTCAGCCCCTCCCTGTTGAGAAGGATAGCGGTCAATCCAGTGGTTTTGGTAAGTTCGTAATGAAAAAAGTATTTCAACGTATGGAGCTTGGCCTCATAAAAATCGGGTTCGAATGATCCTCCCTTTTTGGCCGTCACACCGGTTTTGAGCCATTGCCACCCCACGACCAGCAAGCCAAACATCTCCATAAAAACTGTCGCATCCGCCAGGTACCGCTCCTGGTCACCAGCCAAAAGATGAGGCAGCAACGTTTGCAATACCTGCTGCGTAGCTTGTAGTGTTTCTCCTAATTGCCCGGCATACACCCGAAGGTCATCGTACCCATGGGCCATTTCCATGACCGTCTGAATTTCCCGGGCCAACGCCTTAAAAGCCGCTCCGTTTTTCATGGTCATTTTCCTGCCAAGCAGGTCAAGGGACTGGATACCTGTGGTTCCCTCATAGATGGAAATGATCCGCATGTCGCGAAGATATTGTTGCAATTCAAAATCCTGCATATAGCCATAGCCCCCTAAAATCTGAAGCCCCTGATTGACCGCCTGAAAACCCGCCTCTGCGGGATAGGTCTTCACGACAGGGGTGAGCAACTCCAGCAGTAATTCGTAATTGTCTTTTTCAGTACCCGTGGCTATCCGTGTTTTGTCTACATAATAGGAGGTCTGTAAAACCAGACTGAGGGAACCTTCGACAATGGCTTTTTGACTTAACAGCATACGTCGAATATCCGGATGATTGACAATGGGTGTTTGTGGAGCCCCTATTTCCTTTGTACCGGCTGTTGGGAGCTTTCGTCCCTGAGGCCGCTCACGGGCATAGCGCAAAGAGGCATAGTAGGCCGCACTGGCAATCCCAAGTCCCATCCGCCCCGTTGCAATCCGCGCTTCATTCATCAACTGAAACATGTAGCCAAGCCCCTGATGTGCTTCGCCCAGCAGCCATCCATGGCAATCACCTGTTTCGCCAAACACCAGATGTGTGGTGCAATACCCGCGCTGACCCAGCTTATCAAATTCGCCCGCTACCGTCACGTGGTTATCTTCCATACGGCCCGTGTCATCCGGCCGGTATTTGGGCACGACAAATAAGGAAATGCCTTTGGTGCCGGCCGGTGCATCCGGAAGCCGTGCCAGTACCAGGTGGACAAAGTTTTCAGCATAGGGATGATCGCCTGCCGATATAAATACCTTTTGTCCACGCAGGAGGTAATGGCCCGATTCGGTCGGATGGGCCATGGTCGTAATGTCTGAAAGCGAGCTACCGGCCTGTGGCTCGGTGAGGCACATGGTGCCGCCCCACTCCATGCTGAGCATCGGTGGCACATATTTCTTTTTCAATTCGTCATTTCCAAATGACAGGATGAGATTGGCAGCCCCGGCGGTAAGGCCCAGATAACCCGTCACATGGTTATTGGCTGCCTCCATTATAAAATAAAGGGCGTTCACTACCAGCGAAGGCAACTGCATCCCACCTTTTTCTTCATCAAATGATGCCCCGATCAGTCCCAGCTCCCCTGCCATTCGAAAGATTTTCTCAAACTGCGGATGAACGAAGATTTTCCCGTCGCGATAGTAGGCAGGCTCCCGGTCCATTTCCCTCAAATACGGGTAGAGCTCCCGGTCACTGAAATCCGTAAGAGTGTCCAGCAGCATCCCGATGGCTTCCCGGTCGAAATGCGAATACCGCCCGGCTGCCAACAAGCCATCCGCACCATGTACGTCAAACAGAAAAAAACGAAGCGTCCCCGGATTAAAATAGTCGTAGGCCATAATCATTTGCTTTGGCTTAAAAATACGGTCATTTGACCAACCATGGCCTTCTTGTGCAGGGTTTTTTGTGCCGACCACTAAATTGCGGCCCCCCTCCGGGTATTTATTTTTTTGTAATCGTCAGGTTTCCAGCCAATATCAGCACTACCCCTGCCAGCGCATACCAGGCAAATGTGTACCCCTCAAACAGTGTGGAAATCACCAGTGCAATCACGGGTATTACCACCAGCACATAGGCCGCCCTGCCCGGTCCAATATTGCCAATCAGGCTCAAATACGCACCAAATGCAGCAATCGAGCCGAAAAATGACAAGTACAACAAAGATCCCATGTAGGCAAACGACAGGTCGATCGTCGGTGTGCTCCCTCCCAATGCAGCCACGGCAAACATCACCAATGCCCCGTATGTCATCCCAAAGCCATTGGATGGCACCACGGGTATCTGCTGCTTCTGATTGGCAGCCGACGTTACATTCCCCAGTGAAGCAAACAAAACCGCTACGGCTCCATATACAATGTTTTGAATGGGCAGGTTTTCCCAGGCCGTATCCTTCAACTGTTCATAAAAAATCAGGATGGTGCCCGCCACACCCATTACGGCTCCAAAAAAAATTACCGGTCGGGCCTGATGGCCCAGAAAAATCCGGGAAAACAGGATATTGGTAAAAATAATACCCGAAAAAAGTACCGCCATCAGCGCGCTGTTCAGCCCCTCCTCTGCCCGATACACCATCCAGTAGTTGAAACCAAACAACAGACAACCCTGTAGCAGCATTCGAAGGTGCTGGCCGATGGAAAATGTCAAATTGATTTTTCGGATTTTGGCATAGA
>JAOUOM010000405.1 GCA_029880385.1 Cyclobacteriaceae bacterium
AACTCGTAAATGATACCGCCAACGGGGGCGGTAGGATAGTAAAGGGCCCTTCTCCCCCCTCCCAGCCCCGGCAGCAGCGGCATCCTTTCCATCCTGGGATGATGGTGTGGGCAGGATGGAAAGATACAGCGGATGACGGGTAGCCCTGATGCCAGGGGCCTGCCCCTCCCGCTCCGGCTGGTTTTGGGCTTTTCATTATTTTTGTCAATTTTATGGCATGCTCAGCGAAGAACAATTGAAATACCCAATCGGCCGCTTTCTGGCACCGGATACCATCAGCGAGGCACTGATCCGACAATGGGTGGATGTACTGGAGTCGTTTCCGTTTCGTGTCTTTCAGGTGGCGGGTGACCTTAGCCCGGCACAACTGGACTGGGCCTACCGGCCGGGAGGCTGGACCATTCGTCAGGTGGTGCATCACTGTGCCGACAGCCATATGAATTCCTTTGTACGCTTTAAATGGGCCCTTACCGAGTCCAAACCGGTGATAAAAGCCTATGAGGAAGCCAAATGGGCCCGGCTGGCCGACTCCTACACGGCACCCATTGAGCCGTCGCTCTCCCTCCTGGATGCCCTGCACCAGCGCTGGGTATACCTCCTCCGCTCCCTAAGTGAAAATGACCGGAAGCGTACCTACGTACACCCGGAAACGAACCGGGAAATAAGTCTGGCCACCACCATCGGTATGTATGCCTGGCACTGTGAGCACCACTATACACACATCCTGCAGGCCCTGGAGTTTGAAGGACGCTATACAGGCCAGCCCAGGCAAAAACACCCTACCGAACCTCAATGACCATGGGCGTCATGGCGGGTACACGCAGGGTCTGTGTCATGTCGAGTGACTGACCGGTAAGGACTTCAAACCCCTTTTGGCTGTTTCCGATTACTTCACGGAAACGGGCCAGTTCAAGGTCGGTATCCTGTGTGTTTTTGCTCAGCACGACCATCACTTTCCGGTCGTCGGTATAGCGCACCAATACGTAGATGCCGTTTTTGGGGTTGAAGTGCATCAGTTTTCCGGTATGGATAACCGTGTTATCCTTTCTCCAGTTGAGCAGTTTACGTAAAAAATCCTGCGCTTCGAGCTGTCGGCTGCTAAGGCCCTGACCGGTGAACGCACTGATGGTATCGCCCTCCCATCCTCCGGGAAAATCGCTGCGGATGATGCCGTGATCAGTAGTGCCGGGGTTTGTCATCAAGATTTCGGTCCCATAGTATAGCTGTGGGATGCCCCGTGTGGTGAGGTAATAGGTAATGCCCAGCCGGAACAGGTCATACGATTCATTGACCTGGGTATAAAAACGGCTCATGTCGTGGTTATCGGGAAAAATGACCAGGTTGGAAGGGTCGGCGTAGGTGAAATCATTGGCCAGTGCCTCATACAGGTAGACCAGTCCCGACCAGTTGGTTTCGTCGGCCATAAGCCCCTGGGTCACTTTGGCCTGAAGCGGAAAATCCATCAATCCGGGCAGGCACGACGTATAGCCGCCGGGGTTGGATTTGCCCCGTTGCCAATGGGCCACAATAGCGGGGGTTTCATTCCATTCCTCCCCTACAATGTTGAAATTGGGGTATTCGTTCATGACCTGACAGGTCCATTCGGCCATAAATGCTTTATCGGGATAGGGATAGGTATCCATCCTGATGCCTGTGATGCCGGCATATTCCACCCACCAGATGGTATTTTGGATCAGGTACCGGGCCATAAACGGGTTGCGCTGATTCAGGTCGGGCATGGTGGGCACAAACCACCCGTCGACAAACTCCCGGGTGTCGCCTTTGGATGCATAGGGATCCTGTGTAATCGTCTTGCGATGGGTCGTAATGTGGTATTCCCCCTCCAGGAACTCCTGCTGGTAGTTGAGCCAATCGCTGGCGGGCAGGTCATCCATCCACCAGTGCGATGAGCCACAATGGTTGACGATCATGTCCATGATCAGGCCGATTCCATATTCGCGGGCTTTTCTGGAAAAGGCCAGGTATTCGTCGTTGGAGCCATAGCGGGGATCCACTTTGTAATAATCGGTCGTGGCATACCCATGATAGGAATAGTCGGGCTGGTCGTTTTCGAGGACGGGATTGAGCCAGATAGCCGTATAGCCCATGTCGCGGATGTAGCCGAGGCTTTGCGACAGTCCTGCAATGTCGCCTCCATGCCGGCCGCCCTGAAACGCCCGGTTGGGCTTTTCCTTCATACCGGCTACTTCGTCGTTTGCGGGGTTGCCATTGACAAAACGGTCGGGCGTGACCAGGTACAGTACATCAGAAGACGAAAAACCCTGTCGTTCGGCTGAGCCGGGTTCGCGTTGTTTTAGCTGATAATCATAGCGAAAGACTGTTTTATTACCTTTTTTAAAGCGGATTTGAAACGTGCCGGGCAGCACCCCTTCTTTCAGGAGCAAATCCAACACCAGGTAGTTGGGGCTTTGAAGTGTCGTTACCTGCTTGAGTTCAAGGCCCGGATAAGCCGTGATGGATACGTCAAGCGAGGCAATCTGGTCACCATGGACAAGCAACTGAAGTGTGGGGTTCTTCATATCTGTCCACCAAAAGGGTGGCTCCACCCGGTCGGGGGATTGTGCCGGTAGGAATGAGGGATTAAACACATAAAAAAAGCTGGCAAATACGACGTGGATTGGTCTCATCGGAGTTGGATTTTTGAATGAATAAAGCAAAAAAAGCCCCTTTCGGGGCTTTTGGAATGGTTAATAACCCGTATTTTGAACCAGGTTAGGGTTTGCGATCATTTCGGAAGAGGGAAGCGGGAAAATATCCAGGTGCTTTGAGGTGGTTATCCCGTCAGCTACCCCGCCTTTCCAGGGCCAGATGCCATTTTCCGTATATTGATTGTAGCGGATCAGGTCGACCCGTCGGTGGCCTTCCCAATGAAGTTCCCGGGCCCGTTCATCGAGCAGGAATGCTTCCGTCAGTTCGGCTGCGGAAATATTTCCGGAGGTATCGCCATACGCCCGCTCGCGCAACATGTTCACATACGTGAGTGCCGTAGCAACATCGCCACCTGTACCGCCCCGGAGTACTGCCTCGGCATACATCAGGTAGGCATCCGCCAAACGGAACATCGGGAAGTCCGTATCCGGAAATGTCACATGTTTGCCCGGATTTCCTTTGGAGTCGATGTTGGTGTATTTTGGTATCGGGTACCCATTTGCAAACGTCAAAATATCGGCAATATCCAGTGTCTGGCCATCGGTATAGAAATTGGCCCGCCAGTCTGTGGCTCCTGTAATATCTGCAAATTTGCCTACAAAGG
>JAOUOM010000406.1 GCA_029880385.1 Cyclobacteriaceae bacterium
ACAGTCTTCACCAAACGTGAACCGGTCTATCTCGGAGTTGCCATAATCGGATGTAAACCCATAATGCCGCTGGCCATAGCGTACCATGGCAAGGCCGGGGTTTCCCGTTAATCTTCCCAGGTTACCCAAATCTTCCCCTGCTATTACTGTAGTGTCCCCCAGATCAAGCTTATAGATATTCCCTGCATTCTCCGAACTTATGTATGCATAGTGCTTCCCCTGTTGACTCACTATATCGATCCCCGAGGGCGACTGAAATGTCAAACCGCTGAGCAATACTTCGCTGAGCCTTGTCATTGATGTCACCTCACTCCCGAACTCAACATAAAATACCTTGTTGTTCCCCTTGGAATTGATCAAGCCATTCCATTTGCCATTTGCCTGATAGAGCGAAAGATCCCGGTTCCCTGATGATCCCCCTATCGTAAAACTTGTTGCCACGGGAGTATTCGAATAGGAATCCCCGAAGTTTAACAGCGTCACCGTCGTATTGGCATTATTGGTGACCAACGCCACATGCTTTGTTCCATCGTTGCCGGCCCATAGGCCAATCGGTGCACCCAATGTACCAAAACCTCCAAGGTTTTTTGCTGTGGGTATTCCTCCCAGATCCTTTCCAAATTCCAGTAAAACCAGCGAGTTTGAGCCAAAGTTCACTACCAGACCATACCAATTCCCATTGGATTGAACTAATTCTATATCTATGGGACTACTTAACATGCCTCCGATATTGCCCAAATCCTCAAATTGGGGGGCCCTTTCCAGGTCGTTCCCGAAACGCATGCGCAACAGGCTGTTCGCTGAACGATTGGCTACAAAACCATACCACTGACCCGCTGATGTCTCGACTGACAGATTGTAATTTTGCTTTAAGCTTATGTCGGTCAGACTCGTAGGAGCAAGGTGTGGTGAGGAAAGATTGTCCATACAAAAATTCCATCGGTACTCCCCCGCATTCACGCTTTGATTCTCTATCGTGACCGTCTCATCCATACACACCATGCTGGACATTAACATGGCCCGGGCTGTCGGCACACTGGATGCCGATACGCTTACCAGCTGTTGCGTCTGGTAGCTGCATCCCTGTTCTGTCTCTACCGTTAACGATACCATATAATCCCCGGAACTTTGGTAGGTATACTGCGCATTGGGTATGGTGCTCGTCCCTTGGCCCGAAAAATCCCACAACCACGTTAGTACACGATCATCCGCCGGCGTATAGTCCTGACCCTCAAAACTGATGGGAAGGTTTTCGATGGATGATCCGTATATAAAACCGGCTTTGGCCGTATCCACTACGGACACGGTACGCGTATGCGAACTCGTACATCCATTTGAATTGGATACTACTAATCTTACTTCATAATCGCCTGTCGTCACATACGTATGTTGGGGATGCTGGCTCACATCGTTCATGGTCCCATCTCCAAAATCCCAACTGTAACTGGTGAGGCCTGTGCCTTGGGTCGTATCGGTAAATTGGATCGCCGATCCAAAACAATTATTTCGGTAGCTATAGCCGACCGCCGGCCCCTCCGAAATTTGTATCTCACGACTATAAACCAACGTGGTACATCCTGGTATGTAGGCGGTCAGTCCGACTGTCTTGAGCCCTGGTGTGGAAAACGTATACGTGGGGCTCTTCTCGCTACTGCTTGTCTCTCCGTTAAAATCCCAACTATATTGTATGATCCCTCCTAATCCAGTCTCATCGGTCTGGTTCGTAAAGCTGATGGGTGAATTGCTGCACAAGGCGGCGGCACTATAATCAAAAACCGGGGTGACTGGTGCCGGATATAGCGTGATCGTGTCTCGTGCCTGGTTCGGACAGCCCGCACTGCTTGTTACATCTAGCCGAACCGGATAGGTTCCGGGACTTCCATATTGATACACCGCACTGTCAACATTGCTGTCTTCTATCCCGTCCCCGTCAAAATCCCAGCTGTAACTTATTATGTCTCCTGAGCTGGTGACCGTACGAAACGTATTGGGATTACTCACACAGCGGCTGTCATCTACCCCTATACGGATATCCGGTGACCGAGAGCTCGTTACCGTCACTCCCATCTCCAGCTCTGAATACGTGTCGTTCACGTTATCAAAGGCGATTAGGCTGATCGGGTAGACCCCACTGCTGTCATAACTCAGTCCTGACGGATCAGGCTCACTACTCATTCCCAGCGATCCCGGACAGTCTTCACCAAACGTGAACCGGTCTATCTCGGAGTTGCCATAATCGGATGTAAACCCATAATGCCGCTGGCCATAGCGTACCATGGCAAGGCCGGGGTTTCCCGTTAATCCTCCCAGGTTACCCAAATCTTCCCCTGCTATTACTGTATTGTCCCCCAGATCAAGCTTATATATATTCCCTGCATTCTCCGAACTTATGTATGCATAGTGCTTCCCCTGCTGACTCACTATATCGATCCCCGAGGGCGACTGAAATGTCAACCCGCTGATCAATACTTCGCTGAGCGTTGCCATCGATGTCACCTCACTCCCGAACTCTACATAAAATACCTTATTGTTCCCCTTGGAATTGATCAAACCATTCCATTTGCCATTTGCCTGATAGAGAGAAAGATCCCGGTTTCCTGATGATCCCCCTATCGCAAAACTTGTTGCCACGGGAGTATTCGAATAGGAATCCCCGAAGTTTAACAATGTCATCGTCGTATTGGCATTATTGGTGATCAACGCCACATGCTTTGTTCCATCGTTGCCGGCCCATAGGCCAATCGGTGCACCCAATGTACCAAAACCCCCAAGGTTTTTGGCTGTGGGTATTCCTCCCAGATCCTTTCCAAATTCCAGTAAAACCAGCGAGTTTGAAGCAAAGTTCACTACCAGACCATACCAATTCCCATTGGATTGAACTAATTCCACATCAATGGGACTACTTAACATGCCTCCGATATTGCCCAAATCCTCAAATTGAGGTGCCCTTTCCAGGTCGTTCCCGAAACGCATGCGCAACAGGCTGTTCGCTGAACGATTGGCTACAAAACCATACCACTGGCCCGCTGATGTCTCGACTGACAGATTGTAATTTTGCTTTAAGCTTATGTCGGTCAGACTCGTAGGAGCAAGGTGTGGTGAGGAAAGATTGTCCATACAAAAATTCCATCGATACTCCCCCGCATTCACGCTTTGATTCTCTATCGTGACCGTCTCATCCATACACACCATGCTGGACATTAACATGGCCCGGGCTGTCGGCACACTGGATGCCGATACGCTTACCAGCTGTTGCGTCT
>JAOUOM010000407.1 GCA_029880385.1 Cyclobacteriaceae bacterium
TTTCAGGTTATACGTGAGAAAAGGGCTCACAGAATCACCGCCCATATATGGCGACACGGTGATCGCATCAAAGTTCATTTGCTTAAAAAAGGCATCGGCATATTTTGTCGATGTATTGCCTATGTCTCCCCGCTTGGCATCTGCAATGGTAAAGACCTCCCTGGGCAGGTAAGCTTCGGTTTTGGCCAGTGCTTCCCAACCTTTGGCTCCATGTGCTTCATAAAAGGCAATATTGGGCTTATAGGCCACAGCATAGGGAAGGGTAGCATCAATGATGGCCTTGTTAAATTCGAAAATCGGGTCTTCCGTCTCCAGAATATGGGGAGGCATCTTAGAAAAATCCGGATCAAGCCCTACGCAAAGAAACGACTCTTTTGCCTTTATTTTATCGAAAAGTTGGGTTCGGGTCATGCAGCAAATATTTGGAGCGTGAAGTTAACCAAATCTGTCTACATGACCCCCTTATGACCCTTATTCCCTGAAATCGATCACTTCAACACCCGGGTATTTCTGTGGGTTGAACGTGAAATCACTGTCTTGGAGTGTCGCTACTTCCTTAAATGCGCCAATGGTATAGATATACTTGGTTCCGGTGTTTTCAAAAACTGTAAAAGACCTGAGTTCATTGGCCGGGCTTATCTCCATCCGGATTTTGAAATAGCTCTTAGACCGGTCTATGGGATCAAGGTCGATCACACGGTTGCCCCGATCATTATTTTCCAGTAATGCGTATTTAAACCCTTCTTTGTAGATGTCCCAAATGTTGGAAAGGGAAATTTCCTGATCGTCAACCACATAGGGCGAAACAGTCACTTCACGTGCTTCTGCATTGTATGCCCAAATGTCTGTCCCGTCATTAAATATCTGCTGGCCTGCCACATTTAGCTTGTATTTATTGCCCTTCACCGCGATAGAACCCGATATTTTCTCGTCCAATCCGGCCGACTCATTGGTCAATTGCTGGGTAAACGTGGCGGTAAACGCCGGAATTTTCCTGTACCTGGCACTCATTGCATCCAAGATTGCCTTTGCTTCGGGATCGTATTGACCCAGTACCACGTGGGCGGCAAAAAATACGATCATTGCCATTTTGATTTTCTTCATTCTTGATTAAATTCTATTAATTGCCAATTTCAGACAATAATTGTTCCAAACTATATTCATCCCTAATTAAAACTTCACGGGCTTTGCTTCCTTCGAACGGCCCCACGATTCCGGCCGCTTCCAACTGATCGATAATCCGGCCGGCACGATTGTATCCCAATTTCATCTTACGCTGGATTAGCGACGTACTCCCCTGCTGATGGATAACGATGATCCGCGCGGCTTCTTCAAACAACGCATCCCTGTCTGACAAATCCACCGTACCGACCCCTCCGTCATCTTCACCTACGAATTCCGGCAACAAATAGGCCGAATCATATCCCCGCTGTTCGCCGATAAAGTCACAAATGGCTTCAATTTCCGGCGTGTCCACAAACCCACACTGCAAACGGATAATTTCTGATCCCTGTGATAACAGCATATCCCCCATTCCGATCAATTGCTCGGCACCCCCTGCATCCAAAATGGTACGCGAATCCACTTTGGACGTGACCCTAAACGACAATCTAGCCGGAAAATTGGCTTTAATTATACCCGTGATCACATTGACCGAAGGTCGCTGGGTGGCCACAATCAGGTGAATCCCAATGGCCCGTGCCAATTGTGCCAGACGGGCAATAGGGGTTTCGACTTCTTTTCCGGCCGTCATCATCAAATCCGCCAGCTCATCGATCACAACAACAATGTAAGGTAAAAACCGATGCCCTTTTTTGGGATTAAGCCTTCTGCTTACAAACTTCTTATTGTATTCCTTCAGGTTACGGCAACCGGCCTCCTTAAGCAGATCATAGCGATTGTCCATTTCAATACACAGGGAATTGAGCGTATAGACAACCTTGGAGGTATCGGTGATAATGGCCTCATCGCTATCCGGTAATTTGGCCAGGAAATGCCTTTCGATTTTATTGAATAGTGTCAATTCCACTTTCTTGGGATCGACCAGGATCAATTTAAGTTGCGACGGGTGTTTTTTGTAGAGAAGGGAAGCCAGGATAATATTCAAACCAACTGACTTTCCCTGGCCTGTTGCCCCGGCCATCAACAGGTGGGGCATTTTGGTAAGGTCTGTCACGTACACCTCGTTGGAAATGGTTTTTCCAAGCACTACCGGGAGTTCCTTGTCCGATTTCATGAATTTCTCGGTGGTGATCACAGACTTGATGTCAACCATCTCACGATTCTTGTTGGGCACTTCTATCCCGATCGTTCCTTTGCCCGGTATAGGGGCAATGATCCGGATCCCCAATGCCGATAGGCTCAGGGCAATATCATCTTCGAGGTTCTTTATCTTGGAAATTTTCACCCCTGCTTCCGGCACGATTTCATACAAAGTCACCGTAGGTCCAATGGTTGCCTTGATACTTGAAATCCCTATTTTGAAATTGATCAGGGTTTCAACAATCTTGTCCTTGTTTGTGGCCAGCTCTTCCCTGCTCACGGTAACGTCTTTTACCGGATAATCAAACAGCAAATCAGGTGTTGGAAAACGGTAACGTGGCAAATCCAGGGTCGGGTCATAATTTTCAAGCTGATCCGTATGTTTTTCTTCAAATTCCGGTTTTGCCACCTCCAGCTCCAAATTATCCTCACCTTTGGCCGGCGTTGCTTTTCCTCCTGCAGGACGCACAGGATTCGACACGATTTCCATATCCAGCGGTTCGTTTGACGGGCGTGGCTCCGCTTTTTTCTTTTCGATTTCAAAAGTTACCGGTTCATCCTTTTGTGGATTCGGAGCAATTGCTTCCTGTTTCGATTTGTCTTTTACTGGAAATGTGATCTGCCAACTGGCATCCCGTCCGGGGTTTTGAGGTATACCATTCCCATCCTGGTCTTCTTCTTCCACTTCCTGGCGAACCCTGTCCAAAACACTGGATATGTCGGGATCCGCAAAAGCTTCCAGGTTTCCTTTTTTCCAAAAAAATAAGACACGTGTCAGGTCATCCCAAAAGGTAAAGGAAGGCAGCTGCGTTATATTGAAGAAATACATGTTAAAAACCACAATCATAAAAAGTATGAGCAGAAATGTGCCCCAGCCCATCAGGCTTTCCAGCACAATGGCCAGTTCAAAGCCAATTCCCCCGCTCAGGAATGCCCACTCTGTCACCACGTCCGAAGACAATACAATGTACCCCAAAAGCAGACTCG
>JAOUOM010000408.1 GCA_029880385.1 Cyclobacteriaceae bacterium
AGCGATTGGTAGGTGTGTACCGCAAAAAGGTTTTGACGTTCTCCTTTCGGCATTTGCCCGACTGAAAGACCCGGCCTTGTCATTGACGCTTATAGGCAGTGGTTCGGGATTGCCGATGCTACAAAAACAGGCGGAGGCTTTGTCAATATCCGGTCAGGTATGTTTTTTGGGAAATGTATCCCGCGACGAAATCGTCAACCAGCTACACGGGCATGACCTGTTTGTCATGTCGAGTCGTCATGAATCGTACGGGCTGGTCGTGGCAGAGGCGCAGGCCTGCGGCCTTCCGGTTGTTTCGACCCGTTGTGGCGGACCGGAAGATATCCTTACGGATCAAACAGGTATTTTTTGTGAACCAGATGATCCGGACGTGTTGGCATCAGCCATCCGTAAGGCAATGGGTCGGCGATGGGACACGCAATGGATCCGGGAGCATGCCAGAAGTCGTTTTTCATCCTCGGCTTTCACCGAACAATTGTTTTCCATTTACCGCAGTGTTTTGAAATAAGTCAGGCGGTTTTTCGATAACGCACCCATTCGTTGTTTGAATGTAAATAGACCTTCCTGTTTGATGCCTTGTATACTGCTTAGTCCCAGGTCAAGGTATTGGACCCCCCGGGCTTGATAGTGAATGGACATGGTGTGGAGGAGCCCTGCCATCGGGCTGTCTTTTTTAAATGTCTGCCGGGTAGCAGGGAGGTAAGTATAGGCAATGTCTGGTGTGACCATCAGGGTGACACAGACCGCCATTAATTCCTGATTTTGTTCCATAACCCACACATCGTGAAAATCGGGGAAAGTCGTCAGTTGAAGCAGAAAGTTTTCCCTTGAGATATTGATCGTGAGGCCCTGGTGTTGCCTGCATTCTGCAATAAAATCATGGATCACCGGCAGTTCGTCCTTACCTGCACACCTACAGACAGCTCCCTTAGCCTGGATAGAATGAATTTTTCTTTTTTCCATTTTATGAAGGGTCGCCGGGAGCGAAAGCACCATATGCTGATTGATTTCACACGTATCCACGTCAAATCCGGCTGCTTCCAGCCACTCCGGGGGCACAAAACCCGAATAGAAATCTGGAGGTTGGCTGATGCGCAATATGGAAGCTCCGAGCGACAATAGCTTTTCATAAAGTTCGTTTAGTAATTGGTCAAAAAGAGTGGAAGTAAGTGCCTCTTGCGACCAAAAGGAGCCAAACGGGCTTTTGGCAAGGCTCGTTGCTGTTTTTTCATGTAATGTGCAGGCAAAATATACCGGTGCATGATTGTCTGTCCGGGCTTCAAAAAGCAGGGAGTGCGGGCGTTGAGGCAGGGCAAGAAAAGCCGGGAAAAAATACAACGGCAGGCCTTGGGGCAGGGAAAGATTTTTTGGGGAAGTATGTAGCAGCAGTTTCAATGAAGGGAAGGTCTGACGATTTTACTACTTTTGTCCTATGGCCATGCGCGAGTCATTGGCGTGTAACTTACTAAAAATTTTTGTACGGGGTAATCATTGTGCTTTGATCAGGATCGTAACTTCCTTTCTTTTTCTCTTTCTTTTGATGGGGACAGCCGTAGGCCAATCGACGCTTTTCACCAATGAAAAAGCAGTTGGGTTGGTACGTCGTGGGGCGGATAAAATATATGGAATGGAACCGGACTCTGCGTGGTACTTTATCCGGCAGGTCGACAGGTTGCTTCCGGGCCACCCGGTAGTGCCACTGATGAAGGCTGAGCTGGTGCTGTGGCAGAATATTCCGATTTTGCGCGATTCTGTTTTTGTTGTATTTGACACTTACCTGACCGAAGCGGTGGGAAAATCATTGGCCCTGCATCCGGAAAACCCGGATCGTACATTTTTTGAAATGTCGGCGCGGGGCCTAATGGCTGAATATCATGCAGATAACGGCGAATATATGCGTTCATTCAATGAGGCCAGCAGAGTTTATACGTTGCTGAAAACCACCTTTGACCAGACAGACGTATATCCTGAATTTTTGTTCACAGCGGGTATATATAATTATTTCAGGGAAGTATATCCCGAACGTCATCCGGTTTACAAGCCGCTAATGTGGTTTTTCAAGAGTGGGGACAAGGAATTGGGCCTGGAGCAGATCAGAATGGCTACGCAACGCTCGCTGATCAGCCGTGTGGAAGCAGTTGTCTACCTGAGCTATATTTACTTGAGGTATGAGGAGGACGGGAAAAAAGCCCAATCTTATATGAAAGGCTTGTATGAAGCCTATCCGCAAAACCCCTATATCATCGCCAAGTACCTTGAGTCGTTGAATGTGCCGGGTTCGTACGATCGGATCACGCCTCACATGACAGATAAACTTATTCGGCAGGAAAAAGTATATTATAAGCTGGCAGGATATGTATTTAAGGGTATTTACCTCGAAAAAGCAGTAAAAAATGATACGCAGGCCTTTGATCATTATATGATGGCAGTCAGTTATGGAGAGTCCTTGTCCGCCTATGGTGATTATTTCAAAAGCCTGGCCTACCTGGGTGCTGGAAATGTATTGAAACGAGGGGGACGAACCGAGGCAGCCAACCGGTATTTTTCCCTGGCCGTTCAACATGCCCAGACACGAGAAGTTGAGCAAGAGGCAAAACATGCAATGGTTCCATGAGCTACCTTACCATCGGCGGTATAGCGGAGGGTTTTTATAAAGAAAAAGGGAGTAAGTTTTTGGCTTTTGCATACCCTGTTTCGGATGAAGGGGATGTAAAACAGCACCTCGATAGCCTGAGAAAAACTTATTTTGATGCACGACATCATTGCTATGCCTATGTGTTGGGCATGGAGCAACCGCGTTTCCGTGCCAACGATGATGGTGAACCTTCCCATTCGGCCGGCGATCCCATTCTGGGCCAAATCCGATCCTGTGGGCTTACCAATACGCTGGTGGTAGTGGTGCGTTATTTTGGTGGTACCAAGCTGGGAGTAGGAGGATTGGTACAGGCATACAAGACCGCCGCATCTGAAGCACTGAGCTCAGCACCCCGGATGGAAATATTCCCGGTTTTGACTTTTCGTTTGTCCTATTCGTATGCACAGATCCCCGAAGTGGAGCGGTTGGTACAGCAGGAAGGGATCACGGTGACCGACCGCCAGTTTTCCGAATCCTGTATTTTGTTAGGTGAAATCAGGAAATCCGAGAAGGAAAAGTTTGTATTGTCCCTCGAAAACAGCCAGGTACAGCTTGTCTGGATCGATTGATTTAGGTGTATTCTTCCCTTTTTGGGCTGAAAATATCCAGAATC
>JAOUOM010000409.1 GCA_029880385.1 Cyclobacteriaceae bacterium
CACACCACAACCAAAATACGATTTTCAACCAAATAAAAGGACAAAACCAATGAGTAATAAGGCCATCGACCAGCAGGCAGCAGATAACCTGCGCGTACTTTCCATTGCAATGGTGGAAAAAGCCAATTCCGGCCATCCCGGCGGCCCAATGGGTGGGGCAGATTTTATGCACATCCTGTACAGCGAATTTTTGACCTACGATCCCGACGACATGAACTGGATGTGGCGTGACCGCTTTTTCCTTGATCCCGGGCACCTGTCAGCATTGTTGTATGCCCAGCTTCATTTGTTGGGAAACTATACCAGGGAAGACATTGTCAATTTCAGGCAATGGGCATCCGTGACCCCAGGCCATCCGGAAGTGGACAAAGCCCGTGGGGTCGAAAATACATCCGGGCCACTGGGTCAGGGCCATGCCATGGCAGCAGGGGCCGCTCTGGCAGGTAAATTTTTAACAGACCGTTTTGGTGCCTGGACCGACCATACCATCTATACCTACATTTCCGATGGTGGTATACAGGAAGAAATATCGCAGGGGGCCGGACGTATCGCCGGGTATCTGGGACTGAGCAACCTCGTGATGTTTTTCGACTCAAACGACGTGCAGCTCTCCACCATGACCGATGAAGTCACTTCCGAAGACACGGCCAAAAAATATGAAGCCTGGGGCTGGCGCGTAAAAACCATCAACGGCCATGATCATGACGAGATCCGTCAGGCCTTGAAAGAAGCCGGCGAAGAAAAAGAAAAACCATTCCTGATTATTGGAAAGACCATCATCGGTAAGGGTTGCGTGGACGAAAATGGCAAACCCTATGAGGGCTATCCGGAACTGCACGGCAAGCCCATTGGGGCCACAGGGGCTTCATTTGACAAAACCGTACAGGCATTGGGCGGTACGGCAGAGGATCCTTTCCGCGTATATGCCGATGTGGAGGCCTTCTATCAGCAGTTAGCCGAAAAGAAGCGCGCACTGGTAGCCGCACGCAGGGCCGAAGAGCAAGCCTGGCGGGCGGCCAATGAGGCGCAGGCAGCCAAGCTGGATTTGTTCCTGAGCGGCAAATTGCCTGCAATTGATTTTTCGGCTATACCACAAAAGCCCAACGTCGCCTCGCGCGATGCATCGGCTGCGGTACTTGGCTATCTGGCGGGCAAAGTGGAGAACCTCATCGTGGCATCGGCCGACCTGGCCAATAGTGACAAAACGGATGGTTTCCTCAAAAAATCAAAAGCATTTGGCCACCATGATTTCAGCGGCAACTTCCTGCACGCGGGTGTAGCTGAGTTTACCATGGCCGTAATGGCCAATGGCATGGCCCTGCACGGCGGTGTGATCCCGGTAGTGGGCACCTTCTTTATTTTTTCCGATTATCAGAAGCCTGCCCTTCGCCTGTCTGCCCTGATGGAACTGCCGGTGATCTATCTGTGGACGCACGATGCATTCCGTGTGGGCGAAGACGGGCCCACGCACCAGCCAATTGAGCAGGAAGCACAGCTTCGCCTGATGGAAAAACTAAAAAACCACAAAGGGGACAGAAGTTTGCTGGCCCTTCGCCCGGCAGATGCCAGCGAGACTACCGTGGCCTGGAAAATGGCCCTGGAAAATACCCACACACCGTCTGCCCTCATCCTTTCGCGGCAGGGGATCAAAGACCTTCCGGCAGCGGGCAACCGGTACGAGGAGGCCCTCCATGCAGGCAAAGGGGCATACCGCATAAAAAGCACCCCGAATGCCGACCTCACACTCCTTGCCAACGGGTCGGAAGTCGCTACGCTGGTTGAGGCAGCCGACAGGCTGGAGCAGGACGGCGTGAAGGTCAACATCGTGTCGGTCATTTCCGAAGGCCTGTTTCGGGACCAGACCGACAGCTACCAGCAGGAAGTGCTCGACACCACCAAACCTGTTTTCGGACTTACCGCAGGCTTGCCGGTTACGCTGGAAGGCCTTGTAGGCAAAACGGGTACCGTCTATGGCCTCGATCAGTTTGGTTATTCTGCCCCGGCAAATGTGCTGGATGAAAAATTCGGCTTTACCGGTGAACAGGTCTATCACAAAGTAAAATCATTTTTATCCACCCTATAACTACTACAGATGAAGACGTTAGACTCTCTGGATTGGATTTTTATAGCCATTTATTTCCTCGTCCTTTTTGGCGTGGCTTTATGGGTGATCCTACAGAAAAACAAAAACACGGAAGATTACTTCCTGGCCGGTCGCAACATCGGCTGGTTTGTCGTAGGTGCCTCCATTTTTGCTTCCAATATCGGCTCCGAGCACGTGGTTGGGCTTGCCGGTGCAGGCGCGAGCAACCGGCTGCCCATGCTCATCTATGAGATCCACGCCTGGATCGTCCTGATCATGGGATGGGTGTTTTTGCCCTTCTATGCCCGGAGCGGCGTATTTACCATGCCCGAATTTCTCGAAAAAAGGTTTAGTGCCAGGTCGCGCTGGTTTTTGTCGGTCGTGTCGCTGGTCGCCTACATCCTTACCAAAATATCGGTCACCATCTATGCCGGTGGTGTGGTGGTGTCGGCCCTGCTGGGCATCAACTTTTGGGTAGGGGCACTTTCTACCGTTATCCTTACCGGCATTTATACCGTACTGGGCGGCATGAAAGCCGTGGTGTATACCGAGACCCTGCAAACCATCGTGCTGGTCGTCGGTGCCGGTGTGCTTACCTACATGGGTCTGGAGGCAGTAGGCGGATGGCAGGAGATGAAAACCACGCTCGGCCCCGGCTACTTCAATATGTGGCGTCCGACCACCGACCCGGACTTCCCATGGCCATCATTGCTGGTCACCAGCACCGTGGTTGGGATTTGGTACTGGTGTACCGACCAGTACATCGTGCAGCGCACGCTTACGGCCAAAAACCTGAAAGAAGGACGTAGAGGGGCCATTTGGGGGGCATTTCTCAAGCTTATGCCCGTTTTTCTCTTCCTCATCCCCGGCGTGATTGCCGTCACCCTCAAGATGAAGGGCGAGTTGGCCTGGGACACACCCGATCAGGCATTTCCCGTGCTGATGAGCAATATTCTGCCTTCCGGTCTGCGCGGTCTGGTGGCTGCCGGTCTGCTGGCGGCCCTGATGAGCTCCCTGGCCTCGGTATTCAATTCCTGCTCTACCTTGTTTACCGTCGATATCTACAAAAAACTTCGCCCCCATACCCCTGAGATCAGGCTGGTCAAAGTAGGCCGTATAGCCACTGTCATTGCCGTTATCCTGGGCATCCTCTGGATACCCATT
>JAOUOM010000410.1 GCA_029880385.1 Cyclobacteriaceae bacterium
TGAAAATCTCCTAAATCCGGTGGACCATCCGATGATGGATCCGTGTCCCTTTCAGGAGACACGGATCGGGCGCAGCCTTTGGAAAGTTTTGGTGCTTTTCAACGGCTTTTTTTATGGGCCCAATCTTCGTGGCTTGAGGGATACGTAAAGAGCCCAAATGCCTCTAGCCAGCCCCGGCAGCAGCGGCATCCTTTCCGTTGGATTTGGCCGTTGGGTCGGCTAGGAAAGATACAGCGGATGACGGGTAGCCCAGGTGCCTGAAGGCCAGCCCCGGCCGCTCCTGAATGACTTGTGCTTTTGTATCGGCTGGTACGGAGAAAACAGCCGGTTTTCGTATCTTGTCCCCATGATCCTGGAAACCGACCGACTGGCATTGTTGCGTATCCAACCGGGTGACGGAACGTTTGTACACAGGCTGATGAACAGCCCCGGATGGATACAGCATATCGGAGACCGGGGCATCCGAACGCTGGAAGATGCCGAAACCCACATCCGGGATCCGCTGTTGCGGTATTATACCGATCACGGATATGGCTTGTACAAAATGGTGCTGAAAAGCCCGCAGGTGCCGATCGGCTTATGCGGTTTTCTGAAACGCGACTTTCTCCCGTCGCCGGATATCGGGTTTGCGGTCCTGCCGGCATACGAAGGCAAGGGCTATACCTACGAAGCTGCCCGGGCCCTAATGGTGTGGGGGGCTACCCACCTGGGGTTCGACGAACTGTATGGGATCACATCGCCACACAATGAAACGTCACAGCACCTCCTGGCAAAGCTGGGAATGGACTACCTGCACGACTATGAAAACGCATCGATGGGCACGCTGGCGGTTTTTTTGACCAAAAGCCTTATTCCCCCTACAGATACCCGGCCGTGATCTTCTGCCTACCCAAAGAAGTCCATGGCCTCCTGAAGGGCCACGACCAGCCGATCGACATCATGGGTGGTGTTGTAAACCCCAAAGGATATGCGGGTTGTCGCTGCGACCCCCATTGCCTCCATAAGTGGCTGGGTACAATGGTGCCCGGCACGAACTGCAATACCCGACTCGTTGAGTAAACCGGCAATGTCGTGGGGATGGATGCCGTCTATCACAAAGGAAAACAGGGGTGCCCCGACTGCCTGACGGTTGAGTACCGTGACTCCGTGCAGGCCTTCGATCTGCTGCATGGCATAGGAAGTCAGTTCGCTCAGGTACTGATGGATGGCATCCATGCCAATTGCCTCCAAAAAAACGATGGCTGCCTGCAAGCCAATGGCCCCGGCAATGGGAGGTGTGCCTGCTTCATGCCGCTGGGGTACGGGGGCAAAGCCTGTATGGCCGAACGTAACATGCCGGACCATGCCGCCTCCAAAAGCTACCGGCGGCATGTCATCAAGGAGTTTTTTTCGGGCACACAAGACACCTATACCGGTGGGTCCATACATTTTGTGTCCGGAAAAGACGAGAAAATCACAGTCGATGGCCCCTACGTCGACGATCTGGTGAGCGACTGCCTGTGCTGCGTCTACCAGGACGGGTATGCCCCTGTCATGCGCCATCCGGGTCATTGTTTGCACGTCATTGACCAGTCCCAATGTATTGGATACGGCTGTCAGGGCCACCATCCGTGTTTTGGCCCCCAGCCACTGGCTGTAGGTGTGCATGTCCAGGCGGCCATCGGTGCCAAGGGGTACTACCCGCAAAATAGCCCCGGCCTGGAGGCAAAGTTGCTGCCAGGGCACCAGGTTGGCATGGTGCTCCATTTCGGTGATGACCACTTCATCTCCTGTCCTGAGTCGGGGCAAAAGAAATGACCGGGCCACCTTATTGATGGCATCTGTGGTACCTGACGTGAAAACAACGGCATGAGTCCCGGGCATACGCAAAAAATGGGCTACCTGCTGCCGGGCATCCTCATAGGCCTGCGTGGCGGCCGATGCCGGCCAGTAGCTGCCCCGCCCGATATTTGCATTGAAGTGCTGATAAAAGTCTACCAGGGCATCAATAACTACCTGGGGTTTTTGGGAGGTGGCGGCACTATCGAGATAGGTCAGTGGCTGTCCCAATGGGGTGGGCCGCTGAAAAATGGGGAACTGTGCGCGTATGGTGTCAATATCAAAAGCCATGTGCAGGCAAAATAATGAAATCCTTTTAGAGTAACCGATCCCGTAGGAAAAGCCCCGAAAATTTGTTCCACATCTACCCTCGTCCGTATGGTCGGGCACCAGTCACGGGTGGGCGGAAACCCACACTTCCCCGTCTTCAAAAAATTCCTTTTTCCAGATGGGAACCGTTTGCTTGAGTGTATCAATGGCATATTCACAGGCCTGAAAAGCTTCTTTGCGATGGGGAGCTGCGGCCGCAATGATCACCGCTTCTTCTCCGATGGGCACCCGGCCGGTACGGTGATGGATCACCATTTTCAGGAGAT
The DNA here is from genome assembly GCA_029880385.1 of Cyclobacteriaceae bacterium. Classification (GTDB taxonomy): domain Bacteria; phylum Bacteroidota; class Bacteroidia; order Cytophagales; family Cyclobacteriaceae; genus JAOUOM01. The sequence goes on from JAOUOM010000410.1 coordinate 2,415, forward strand.
TCCAGCGAGAAGTGGCTTCCGCTGCAATTTTTTTCAGTTCCTTCACGGCCATTTTTTCATAACACTCAAATTCGAGCTGAAGGACGGCTTTACCCCGGGTTTCGTTGCGGACCGTACCGACAAACACGACGATCCCGCCAGCTCCCGGAAAGGTGACTGCTTCAGTACAGGCCTTGCTGTCAAGGCGCTGGGATGTGATCAAAATTTCTTCCATTTATCCGCCACTTACAGGTGGTATGAGTACAATTTCGTCATTTGTGCTGATCCGATGGTCATCGCTGACATAGGAAGCATTTACTGCCAGGCGTAATGAGGCCAGTTTTTCAAAAGCCGGGTACTGCCTGGCAAGGATGGCTTTCACTTCTGCCACTGTACTGCCCTCTTCTACTTCGAGGGTAGTGGTAGATCCGCTGAGGATATCTTTGGCAATGCCAAATGCCTGAATTGTGATGTTCATGATATGGGTAGTTGGTATCTGAGCCAGCTGCGGGAAACAACAGACAGCCCATGCCTTTTGACAAATTTGAACCTTTTTATTAATCCTGGCAACCTTTCAGGTGACATAGGACGACCATTTGATCAAATCGCCGGGTGTATCTATGTCTGCCACAAAATACCAGGCCTGTGTCTCCAGGGCCTGTGTGTGCTGCGCCTGCTGCCGGATAAGATCACGGCATCCCTCAGGATCGACATGCGCCAATATAGCGGCACGGTGTGCAGGTGAGAAAATCACGGGGTTTCCTTTTTTTCCTGCCACTAACGGGTAAACAATGGCCGACGGATCGGATAGGGTGGCATGATGATACAAACG
>JAOUOM010000411.1 GCA_029880385.1 Cyclobacteriaceae bacterium
CACAGTCGGTCGTGCTGGCTGCCCAGGCCAAAGAATCCGGCAAATGGCTGGTGGTAGCGGACACACTCTATGACCCCATCATTCAATCAATGGTGCTCTTGAAAACCAAAAATGGAAACAGCGAAGCAGCATTGGCGTTTTTCAACTACATGCAGCATGAAAATGCCCAAAAGGTTTTAATCAAATACGGATATAGCGTGCCATGAACCAACTGGAGGGAACAATTGACCGGATTGATTCAAAAGGAAACCTGTCCGTGGTAGACATTCAGGTGGGGGGATCCATCCTGACAACCATTGTGATCGAAACCCCGGAAACGGTCTCATACCTACGAAAAGACCTGTCAATCAACGTCCTATTTAAGGAAACAGAAGTTATGCTTGCCATTGAAAAGCCCGGTCGCTGGAGTGTGACCAACCAGCTCGCCTGTACAGTCGAAAAAATCGAAAATGGCGAACTGCTTTCCAAAATCAGCCTTTCCTATGAGGGGCATCCGCTACAATGTCTGCTGCTCACACGGGTAGTCCGGGACATGGGGCTCATGTCCGGCCAGGCTGTATGGGCAATGGTAGAGACTACAGAAATCATGTTGCAGGCCTGATGGAGTGGGGCCCCATTATACTGACATTTCGCCTGGCGTCGATCACGACTGTGCTGCTTTTTTTAGTAGCCCTTCCCCTTTCCTACTGGATTGCTTTTTCCCGATCCCGCTGGAAACCGGTGTTGGAAACGCTCATCAGTATGCCGCTGGTACTTCCACCCACGGTAATCGGATTTTATTTACTGGTGGCGTTCAGTCCGGAAAATGCGCTTGGCACATTTTTGCATGACTACATGGGATTGCAACTCGTATTTTCTTTTGAAGGCCTTGTCATAGCCTCCATGATATACAGCCTGCCTTTTATGGTACAACCGCTACAGGCCGGACTGGCCAATCTGCCCCCAAACCTGAAAGAAGCAAGCTACGTGATGGGGAAATCGCGTATGGCCACGGCTTTTTATGTCCTCTTCCCTACGATCAAAACCTCAATCCTGACCGGTTTGGTACTCACATTTGCCCATACCATCGGTGAGTTTGGTGTGGTATTGATGATTGGGGGCAATATCCCCAACGAAACCCGCGTGGCATCCATCGCCATCTATGACGAAGTAGAATCACTCAATTATGCCAATGCCAATGCCTATTCGCTCTTTTTGTTTATCCTGACATTTTCGATCCTTCTCACCGTCTATGTCATTAACAGTGGTCAATTTAAACGCATTTGGAAATGATAACCTTTGACCTGCAAAAAAACCTGGGGGATTTTGAGTTGAACGTCCGGTTTGAGCTCGGGGAAGGTGATTTCCTGACACTGCATGGACCATCCGGAGCAGGCAAAACTTCCATATTACGCATGATGGCAGGCTTGTTAAAACCCGGACATGGCTTCATAGAAGTAGGCAATGAATGCTGGTACGATTCGGCCAAAAGCATTTGGAAAAAACCGCAGGAACGGAGTGTCGGCATGGTTTTCCAGGACTATGCCCTGTTCCCCACCATGACGGTCAGGGAAAACCTGGCGTTCGCCCTTCCCAAAAAGGGAGATCACCGGATTTTGGATGAGCTCACGGAAATTATGGAGCTTGGTGGGCTCGAACACCGCAAACCCTCACAGCTTTCCGGAGGCCAGCAACAACGCGTGGCACTGGCCCGTGCACTGGCAAAAAAACCGCAATTGCTACTGCTGGATGAACCACTCGCCGCCCTTGATCAGGGCATGCGCCTTCGGGTCCAGGATTATTTATTGGACGTGCATCGCCGGTACGGACTGACGACCCTTTTGGTCAGTCATGATATGGGTGAGGTTTTTCGCCTTTCCAATCGGGTATTGACCCTGGAAAAAGGACGCATACTGCGACAGGGAAGCCCATCGGAGGTATTTACCCACAAAAACCTGAGTGGAAAGTTCCAATTTACCGGCCATGTGGTTCACCTGAAGCAGGAAGATACGATTCAGATCGTTTCGGTACTTATCGATAACCACGTCATCAAAGTGGTGGCCACCCCGGAAGAAGTCCGTGGTTTTGCTGTAGGCGATAAAGTAATTGTCGCATCCAAGGCCTTTAATCCCATGATCCGTAAAATTGACTGAAACTACTGGTTTTAAAGCACAAATAATCGGGATTCCTGTTTACCAACCCGCTTCTGATTTAGCTGACATGATTATCTTAGGCACTTGAAACGTCCGGTTACTACGAAATAACGGCTGTCCCATACCCCTTGGGTAGTGGCATCCGCACTATGTGTGGCCGGATCTAACAAAACACGCCTGTGAAACCATCGCTTTTTACCGTTAGTCTTGTCTTTGGCCTGTTGGCATGTGCCCCGACAGAAACATCCAAACCTATGAAAAATAATCGTCCTGTCGTCTATCAGCTTATGACCCGGCTATTTGGAAATACAAAAACAGCCAATGTGCCATGGGGAACGATCGAAGAAAACGGCGTAGGCAAATTTGCCGATATCACGCCCAAAGCTTTGTCTGCCTTACAGGCACAGGGATATACCCATATCTGGTATACAGGCGTGCTTGAACATGCCCTGCTCACGGATTACACAGCATTCGGCATTCCGCTCGATGATGCCGATGTGGTAAAAGGCCGGGCAGGTTCACCCTATGCCATCAAAGATTATTACGATGTAGATCCGGATCTGGCCACAGATGTAGCGCATCGGATGCAGGAATTTGAAGCACTTGTCGGCCGTACGCACGAGGCCGGGCTGCAACTGTTGATTGATTTTGTACCCAACCATGTAGCGCGAGGATATTCTTCGGATGCCCGACCGGAAGGGGTTCGGGATTTTGGTGAAGATGATAACACGCAACTGGCATTTGCGCCCAACAATAATTTTTACTACCTGCCTGGAACTACTTTTCAGGTACCCGATGATTATGTATCACTGGGAGAACATGATTTCCCGACCAAAGACGGCCGGTTTGACGAATCGCCGGCCAAAGTTTCGGGCAACGATGTATTCACTGCCACTCCATCGAGCAACGACTGGTTTGAAACCGTCAAACTCAACTATGGCGTCGATTACCCGTCTGGCCGAACCACTCATTTTGAGCCCATTCCCGACACATGGGTCAAAATGGAAAATATCCTGATGTACTGGGCGGCAAAAGGAGTCGACGGGTTTAGGTGCGACATGGCCGAAATGGTGCCCGTGGAG
>JAOUOM010000412.1 GCA_029880385.1 Cyclobacteriaceae bacterium
GGGGACTATTTTTGAAAAAGAGACCTAATTAAGAAAAAAGAATGCCATTTACAGAATTTGAAAACTATCTACAACCTGACGAGCTCACACAGCTAAGTTTTGGACTTGACCAATCAGCCATAATAGCTGTAACAGATGTAGAAGGGAAAATAGTACATGTAAATAAATTATTTTGTGATATTTCAGGATATCAAAAAGAAGAGTTAATTGGCCAGGATCACCGATTGATTAATTCAGGTTTTCATTCAAAGGATTTTATTAAAAATCTATGGAGAACAATTGCCCAGGGAAAAGTATGGAAAGGGGAAATCCGAAACAAAACCAAAGAGGGATCCTATTATTGGGTATTTACAAGTATTGTCCCCATTTTAAATGCTTCTGGAAAGCCCTATCGCTACCTCTCCATTCGATTTGATATTACAGAAAAAAAACTATCCGAAGAAAAGGAAAAATCGGCTGCCGCTCTCCTTTCCTACGTCGAAAACATTCAGTCCGAATTTATTTCAACCTTAAGTCACAACAACGCCTTTGAGTTGATGCTAAAAAACCTGTTGGAATACTCAGGAAGTGAATATGGTTTCATCGGCGAGGTAATTCGTGAAGGAAATAATATTCCATACCTCAAAACCCATTCAATCACCAATATCAGTTGGAATAAGGAGACCCGTGATTTTTATGAGCAGAATGCCCCTCAGGGAATGGAATTTAGAAACCTCAATACACTGTTTGGTAGGGTTCTGGAATCCGGAGAACCCCTTATTTCTGATGACCCATACACTGATCCAAGAAGGGGCGGGTTGCCAGAAGGGCACCCACCCCTAACTAAATTTATCGGAATACCCGTTAAAAAAGGCAACCGTATGGTTGGCATGATTGGTCTAAGTAATAAAAAAGGTGGCTATTCAATGGATTTTATCCAGGAAGTCATGCCGATCATTAATACATGTGCCAACCTTATTGATGCCGTGCGAACTGAAAAACGAAGAATGGAAACGGAAAATATCCTGGTGGAAAAAAACGAAGAACTTCGAAGGATGAATGAATCACTGGAAAGCTTCGTCTATCGGGTTTCGCATGATTTGAAATCTCCGGCCATCAACATTGGCAACATGCTGAAAATGCTCCGTGATAACCTAGACAAACACCAACAAAACCCAATTTTAACACAAGTTTTATCAAAACTCCAGTCAGCTAGCGGCCGGTTGATCCAGATTGTCGGCGACCTCCTTGATATTTCCAAACTTGAAGTTTCGAAAAGTGAGCCAAAAGAATTTATTAACCTGAAAAAGGAATTTGAAGTTCTTATGGAAGAATATGATGCAGAAATCAAAGCCTCAAATGCACAAATTCATATAGATGCCATTGATAAACAATGTGTTTTTTTACCAAAAATTGAAATACATAGTATCTTGCAAAACTTATTAAGTAACAGTTTAAAGTACAGGGATAATAATCGACAATTAGTCATATGGATTCGTGTCAGCACTTCCAAAACGCATTGCAGCCTTTCGTTCAGTGATAACGGCATAGGAATTGACACCAATCGACATAAAGATAAATTGTTTAAAATGTTTGAACGATTTCATTCAAATAACACAATAGAAGGTACCGGTGTTGGACTTTATATTCTAAAAAAAATAGTTGAAAAAAACGATGGTATGCTCACCCTTGAAAGTGAATTGGGTAAGGGGACTACCGTTACCATAGAACTACCATTAAATGAAAATTGAAATGAAAATTGAAAGTATTTTGTTGGTTGACGATGATGAAGTAACCAACTTTTATAACGAATACCTGATCAATAAAATGGACATTTGCAATACCCTGCATATTGCTGAGAACGGCCAAATTGCACTGGACAAAATAACCGGCCAAAATGGTCAGGAAATGATCAAACGGCCGATTATAATTTTTTTAGATATTAATATGCCGGTTATGAACGGCTTTGAATTTCTGGAAGCATATACAAAATTAGGGGATATTACAAAGGGAGACATGGTTGTATGCATGTTGACAACCTCCCTGCATGAACAGGATTTGAAAATGGCCAATAATTTCAGTGAAATTGCCGGTTATTTGAATAAACCTCTTGGTGAAAAAGATATTACCCGCATAGTGGATTCGTATTTTGAAAAGAATGAAAGCAATAAATGAAATTCAATTCTGCGACATTTCAAGAATCTCTTCCCTTGATAAAGAATACCTTTTGACACTTGTACAAAAGTACCAGGAACATGCTGCTGCCATGATCCTCTCTATCCATTCTTCACTGAAAATATCAGATGAAAAATCATTACTCTATTATGCACATAAATTATACGGAGCCTCGCAAATAGCCGGTGCAAAAAATGTAATAGCAATTGCCCAGAAAATTGAGGAAAAGATCAAATACGGGAAACATAAAAACAGCAGACTTGAAGACCTTGTCATAGAACTTCGGCCCAATTTTGAGGGTTATCTGGAAGAAGTCCGACAGTTTTATTAAATAGCTCAAAATCAGTCGGGTAAGCATCATTGGTCATTGAAATTAACGGGAATTTGGACTAACTATGGGCCATAACCAATAGTGTTCGCCATGAAACTTACCTTATCCCAAAGAGAACCCTGGATTGCAGGTACTTTTCCTAAGTGGCTGTGTATCCTTAGAATGGCACTCGGCCTTTTTCTTTTGTACAAAGGGCTTTTTTACCTTTTCCATGTGGGTGATTACCAGGCTTTGCCCGGCAGCGGCATGGATCCCATGATCGACACCTTGTATTTTCACCTGGTCATCTTTATCCATCTGGCAGGGGGTGTCTTTATTACATTAGGCTATCACACACGCCTCATGGTACTTGCGCAGGTTCCAATTGTATTGGGTGCGCTGTATTTTATTGACAGCCCAAGCCGTCTTATTGTATGGGAACCAAACGTGGAATATACTGCGTCGCTCCTATGCCTGCTTTTGCTCCTGACGTTCCTGATTTACGGTTCGGGTACGTTTTCCGTTGATCAATTGCGTAAAGAAAAACTTTCTTAAAACTGCAACGAGGAAACAGGCACCTCAAGATCGCCAAGATCGTTCAGTGCATTGATCAGGCTGATTTTTGAAAATGAACGAAGGTCGGTCACGGCTATATCTGACAAAGTAAGCAGGCCTGTCGACAGATAGTATGCCCGCTTTACCCCTGGCAACAGGCAATGGATGGGTGTGTGCCAGCAATCACCGTCCC
>JAOUOM010000413.1 GCA_029880385.1 Cyclobacteriaceae bacterium
TGTCTTCGGAGTTAATAAAGTTCATCGGATTTCGCTGTCCGGGAAGCCCGTCATTGTCAATAATCACGCCGTCGATCACATAAAGCGGATCACTACTGGCAGACAAGGAAGAAATACCCCGAATCCGAACCTGTGGGGCATTGCCTATGCCACCGGAAGTGGTTATGCTTACCCCTGCCACCTTACCGGTCAGCAGTTCGGTAGGCGAAGTAATGATCCCTTTGTTGAAGTCTTCGGATTTAACTGCCGCGACTACACCTGTCAGGTCTTTTTTCTGAACGGCACCATAGCCCACTACCACGACTTCCTGCAACTGCTCAAGGTTGAGCTCCAGTGCAAGGTTGATAATGGATTGTGCCCCGACTGCCACTTCCTGAACGGTATATCCGACAAACGAGTAGACCAGCACATCGCCGGCATCTACGGTGATGCTATAATTACCGTTAAAATCGGTCGCGGTACCATTCGTGGTGCCTTTCACAAAGACATTCACGCCCGGCAACTCCAATCCGTCTGTGGCATCTGTTACCTTTCCGGTAACCGTCCGCTGCTGTGCCATGGCCATAGTCACCACCGTGGATAACAAAAGCATGACAACCCATTTCCGCTGTAGCCAGGTGCTACCCGGAACCTGCTTCATAATGTATTGGTAAATGTGATTCATAAAAATATAGGAATGTGTTAATTACTTTCGAATGATTTTGTGGACACTTGTCCCTTTGGTCGTTTGCACATGAAGCAAATAAATTCCCGGAGGCACAGCCGACAAATCAACCTTTCCTCCCTTTTCTTCCTCATCGGAATGGAAGGAAACAGCCTCCAGCCTTTTCCCAGACAGGTCAAAAACCCCGATGGCTTCTATCCTGGCATCGGCTTGTATCCCGGCCATCCCCGAAACAGGATTGGGATAAAAACTGACCACCGGCTTTTGCTCGCCCTCCACAAAGGTGATGAGTGATTTTATATCGAGTGATGTATAATTACTGATTTTTTGCGAGGTAAATACATGAAATTCGCCAGCTCCAAATTCCACTTCAGCCTGCGGGTCGTCCACCAATATCGAATCACCCGTCAGGTAGTCGTACCACATTCCGGCACCCAGCAGATGCCGGCTTGCGGTTTTTGCGGCATTGGTAAAATTTCCGACCACACAAATCTTCACTTCCGGGTGATTGAAGTTCATCCATTTGACCGCTGCAGACGGATCCCAGCTAAAGTACTGATTGTCCACATAGCCCGTCTCTGTTTTCAGGTGGATCAGGGCCTGATACGTGGCAAACAATCCTTTTCGCTCGGGTACATCGAGGTATTCCCAGTGCGTGGGTTTTATGCCAAGGCGATCGTTGTTTAATTCTTCATCATAGCCCATTTCACCAAATTGCCAGATCATTTTGGGGCCTGGTATCAGGAAAAAGAAGGCGGCATTTTGTTGCAAACGCTTCATGTCATAGGAAATAAGCTGGTTTTTCTTTTCAAGGTCCCATGCCACCCGCTCTTCGTCATGGCTTTCCATATAGGCTATGGCATGCGGGTTTTTCCACCCCCGGCTGGCATGATAGGCCCAGCTGAGGCTGTTGGTGCCTCCCTTGGCCGTCCCCCGGTAGGTTCCGTTCATGTTTGCCCATAACAACATCCCATAATCTGCCAAAACGGTCTCTTCGCTGTTATCGGCAAAATGTTCGAGAATGACATAGGCCGATGAGTCCTGCTGCCAAATTACATCGGCCATTCGCTTGAGCAATGCAATACGCGTGGCATCATACTGTCCCCAGGCTCCCACATTGCCCAGTGTGTTTTTTTGCGTAAATCCCTTCGACAGGTCAAACCGATAACCATCTATTTTATATTCATTTATCCAATAGGAAACCACCCGATCCACATACGACCGGGTATAGGTACTTTCATGGTTCATGTCGTACCCTACATTGTAATCATGTTTGGCATTGACATTAAACCATGGGTTCTGAACTGTGGGAGGGCCAAAATTGCCCGAACTGTACATGCGCACGAGCGGGCTCCGCCCAAATTGATGGTTCAGCACAATATCTAGGATCACCGCAATTCCCCGCTGATGGGCTTTGTCGATTAGTTCTTTCAGGTCATTTTCCGTGCCGTAATATTTATCGGGAGCCATCATAAAGGCCGGGTTGTAACCCCAGCTCAGGTTCCCTTCAAATTCCATGACGGGCATCAGTTCCAATGCATTAATGCCCAGGGAATCCAGATAATCAAGCTTGTCAATTACCGCCCGATAACTGCGGTCATCCGTGAAATCCCTGATCAACAGCTCGTATATAACCAGGTCTTCTATGGGGGGTTTTATAAAACTGTTGGATGTCCAGGCATAGGGATCACGGGCTGTCCGGAGGATGGAAACTTCCTGATCCGTAAAGTTGTACGGATATTCGGTCAAACCCGGGTACCGGTTGTTGTCAATGATTTCCCGGTCATCATAAAAAGAGCTTACTTTTTCCGTATAGGGATCGGCCACTAACAGGTCCCCGTCAATCAGGTATTGAAAGGCATATTCTTTTTTGGGAACCAATCCGGTCAGGGTCAGCCAGAATTTGTCGCCATCCTGATTCATCAGGAAATTTTTATCCAGCGACCATTGATTAAAATCCCCCAAGACGAAGACATTGCCTTTGGCGGGTGCCGTAAGCACCAGGGTAGCCATGGTGGCATCGGCTGAGTAATTGATGCCATCCTGCAAATTGGGCGGCAGGGCTGCCAACGGTGAGGAGGGTGAAACGGTATAGGTATGCATGGCCCCCAGCGAGTCGGAAGCTGATTTGGCCGAAAAAACAAGGGAATGAATCGCACCATCGGCTAAAATGTAGTGGACATGGCCGGCGGCTGTTGTATCCGGGGTGCTTGACACGTTGATGCCGTCAAGCAAAATATCGATCTGCGCACGCTCGGATGTGCTGATTTTAATGGGGATCGAATCATTGGGCAGATAAAAGCCATAGCGGGAAACCGGATTTTCGACTTTCATACTAAATACCCCGTTGTTTACTTCTGCAAATAAATCCGTACCCCCTTCCCCCTTGCCTTCCCGCTGACTGTCGGAACTACGGAATACAAAAGCAAGGTGCGTAACTGTCTCACCTGGCAAAATACCATAATAGGAACGAATAGACGGGCTTATTACGAGCTGATACAAATCCGTTCCGATGCGGGTGAGCCTGGTCTCGGGGGTA
>JAOUOM010000415.1 GCA_029880385.1 Cyclobacteriaceae bacterium
AGCCCCGGTAACCCCGTCGAGGATGGCCAGTGTCCTTTCCTGACGGTTTGTGACCACTACTTCCGGAGTTCCGTCTGAATCGATATCCCCAATGGCTGGTGTTGCATGACTGTTGGCAGATTTGTCAGGAGATCCCCATTGGAGCTGCATGGAAAATGAGCCGGTTGGTTCGTCCTTACAAACAATTGCGTTACCAATAAAGAAGGTGCTACAACTACCTTCCCCGGCGCAATCCGAATCATAACAATCGATAAAACCATCCCCATCATCATCAACGCCATTTGTACAACTACTCTCTTGCGAAAAGGACTGCAATGAAAACAGTAAAATTGCTGATAAGGATAAAAGTGACTTATGGAAGCTTTTCATATATATGATATGTGATCAATTCGGTAATAAATACAAAACAGGGTACAGTAGTAACCCAGTAAAAGTGCTCAAATTGTGATTAAAAGCAAGTTAATTCAATTAAGGCATAAAAATACAACAAAAATAATTGATGTATTTTATTAATATTAAACAGGATTATTCCGTGCATTAATGGGAAAATAATTAGCATGAGCCGGAATCAATTGGATAATGGAAAGGAATGTGTTTTTACCTGCCAAGTAAAATTGTTCCGGTTCGGCTGGTTGCCGTGTCTTCACATTTCATGACAAAATAATAGATGCCTTCAGGGGCGGCATTGCCATTTACATCGATTCCGTTCCATACACAGTCATTTTCAAAAGGTGCGTCTTTTTGAAAGATGGTTCTTCCCTGTTTATTGAAAACATAGACGGTGCATCCGCTCAACAACGAGGAATTCAGGATTTCCCAGCAATCAAACCCTTGTCCATCACCATTTGGGGAAAAGCTTTTTCTTGCCTGGACATTACTGTTTTCCATGTAAAGAAACGACTGCTCATCACAGCCAAAATCATCGGTCGCCGAAAGTGTAATATACGATACTACCGATCGTGGACGTACGACTACTGTTGTTGCCGTGGAGTCATCGAAAATGAGGGACGGACTCCATCTGTAGTTGACTCCACCTGTTGCCGAAAGGGTTATCTTACTTGTCCCGGCCGGTATATTCAGCGTGTCATTCAATAGGTTAAAGTCCACACTCGTAATGTCAAGGGGCCTGGTGAAATTGGTAATCTGAATGGTAGAAATGACGGTACAGCCAAGTGGTGTTACAATGGTAGAAGTCACATTTGCTGTGTCCTGATTTGCCAGAGTTTTGGCGTAGGTTGACGATGTGGTACTACCTGTAGACCAGCTATAGGAAATCATGCCAGCAGGGATTTCCAACAACATACTATCAAGTCGGCATTTTTGGGTAGCAGCGGATGTAATGGAGATCGTCGGTACAGCCGACGCAGTGACTGATTGCGTAGTTGTGTTAGTGCAATTGGCAATGTCACGATATCCGGTGGTGAGTTTGGCGGTATAGGTTCCCGCAGTTGCAAAGGTGAAAGTGGCATTTTGAATGGAATCCGTACCTAACGAGGTGTTGTTGCTGTCAAGAAAATCCCATTGATAACTAATACCGTATTGGCTAGCACCGGCAGATATACCACCGGCAAATGTCCGGGCAAGGTTTACACAGGTATCGAGTGCGGTCGTGATAGTGGGTACGGGAGGGGCTACTTCATTGATCGGGTAATCAGGGCTTGTTTCTTTACAGCGTGTAAGTGCATTGCTTGTAAGGGTAAGGGTATAAATCCCCGTTGCATTCACGTTGAGGTTAGTGGTAGTTGCCGCCGGAATGGCTACACCGTCTTTGTTCCATTGCAGGGTGAAGCCGTTCTGGCTGGAAGTGGTAAGAATGGTCGATCCACCTATGCAAAAATTATCCAATCCATTATTTATTATTTTAGGAAACGGCGTAGCAAAAACTTCTATAGTTTGAGTAAATGCCTGACTTTTGCAACCATTGAGGTTTTGGACGACCAAGTTATATTTTCCTGCTTTTGCAGCATTATCAACCGGGATTGTGACGGAACTCGTATTTCCGGTAAAATTGTCCGGCCCTGTCCAGAAATAATTGTCTGCCACAACGTTTGAAGTTAGTTGAATGGATTCGCCCACGCAAACCTGGGTGGCTGAAGCGGTAAAGGATGGTGGAGTGGGAGGGGTGGCCATATTCACCGTATAGGAGGCTGTAGCGGATGATTTGATACATTTTCCATCCGTGGAAGTTGTGGTTACGCTTACTGTTATATCAGTGCTATAGGCTGAAATATCAAACGTATTACTTGCGCTGTTTTGTACACTTACATTATTCACTTTCCAATCGTATGTCAGACCCTGGCCGGGAGTAGCAGTCAGGATGAATGAATTTCCTGGGCAATATTCACCAGTCGCAGGCGTAATTTGGGGTGTTACACAATTCCGGTTTAGGAAGATGGATAAGAACCCGTCTGTCTGATTACTGAGGCTATTTGAAATAAACGCTATATCTGACTTTGCATCACCGTTAAGGTCGGCGACTTTGATGTTCCGAGAGTTTTTGAGAGTTGGTAATGCTAGCGCATTAAAATTTAATGTACTCGATGTACTTCGGTTGATTACAAGGTCAATTGAATTGGATTCGGCATGGGCGAGTAAAATATCAATATCCCCATCGCCATCGATATCGCCGGTTGTAATCCCCCATGGGCCTTTGGATACGGTCGTTTTTACCAGGGGTGAAAACTGAATATTTCCTCCATTACTGGTCGTCGCATTTTTTATCAAAAGCAATTCTCCGACGGAACTTCCCTGGATCAGGACAGAGGCTGCAAGATCCGAGTACCCATCCCCGTTAAAATCTCCCACTTCGATGTTACGGATACTGCTCTGGTCTGTTGAAGAAATCAGTTGTGGATCCCGAAATTTCACGTTACCTGTGGTACTGAGGTTTTCACAGACATATAATCCACTTACATCATATCCAATGACAAGATCAATCAATCCGTCATTGTTTAAGTCTCCCAGGCGCATGGCCCGGGCAGATTTTCCGTCCGGAATGGCTACCTGAACAGGTGTGGGCCTGAAGGATAAGGAAAATCCAGTTGTTGTGTTTAAAAAGATATCAATATAGTTATCGCTTTGATTAGAAGCCAGGATGTCGGGTCTTCCGTCATTGTCAATGTCTTCTAATTCAATTTTGAACGGCTTTCGGAGGTTGTTGTTTATGTCTCTTGCAAGCACAAGTTCTGTTATCGGGTCATTT
>JAOUOM010000414.1 GCA_029880385.1 Cyclobacteriaceae bacterium
TCGCAAGCAGAATCTGGAATCACCATGGATTTAGCCATGTGAAAAATCTCTCTGGTGGCTATCGCATCTGGGAAATGTACACAAACAAAAAAATCCGGTTAGACGTCATTGTTTGATTGTGGAAGTTGGTTAGTAAGAAAAGTCGGGCAGGAGCTTTCCTGCTTCGACTTTTTATTTGCCCCTTAACCGATTAGTTGAATTTTTTTCCTCACTTTCACTTCCATTTCGTTTGCTCCCCCCGCACCTGTATGAAATACCTGAAAAAAGGTATTGACAATCCCGCCGGATTATACGTACTTCAATAAAAAAGCAAACGTGAAACAAAAAATAATTATCACCGCTGATGATTTCGGGGTCAGTCCCCTCATCGATGATGCCATCCTGGAGGCAGTTCAAAAGGGGGTGGTCACCTCGGTAGCCGTCTTGCCCAATGGCAATACCGAAGGCTGGGAAAGGATCAAAAAATTAAACCGGGACTTTGGGAATAAAATCTCGATCGGCCTGCATTTCAATATCACAAACGGCCCGGCTGTCTCCGGTCCCAGCAGCCTGACCAAGTCCAACGGTCAATTTAAGGGCGTATTCAAACAAAACCTTCTGAAAATAAATCCCGATGACCTGACCAGAGAGCTCACCGCACAAATCGCAAAGTTCACCCAGCATAACATTGAAATCAGCCATTTTTCAGACCATTTCGGCATTCTGACTTCCCTGTATGACGATATCCTTGAGATAACGCTCCACGTCATCAAAACCTATCAGTCCCAAATAAACAAGAAAGTACCCATTCGCAACCCGATGCTCAGCAGCATTGCCTTCCGGTCGGGATGCCTATCCAGGGGAACAATGGAAAAAGAGGGCCGACTGGGCCTGGTGCTGAAAAGCCTGGCATTTCGCGAAAAAATATTCCGGGTCTTTCGCAACGAATTCAACCGGGCAGGCCTCAACAACAACCTTCGTATCATTCGGGACGCCGAAGTACCGTTTGCCGATTTTTTTATTGACAAATTATATAAAGCAAAAGACCTGCCCGCAGCCCTCGATTGCATTATCCAAAACCTGCCTGACAGTCGCTACAAAGTATCCTGTCCCTTATCCGATCACTACCTAACCTGCGAACTGTTGACACATCCGGCCCGAAAAGGATCGTCCGACGAATACAGACAAGCCAAGCTGTTTGGGTTTATGAAAAATTACCTCAAAAAAGGTCGTACGAACGAACACAGCCTCCTGTTAGCAAAAAAAGACTTCCTCCAAAACCTCCCCAACAACATCCTGCTGGGTTCATACCCTACCTAAGACATCCGCCTGTTGTTTCCCCATAAAAAAAAGAAGCCCGGCTTTACAGCCCGGCTTCCCACTTAAAAGACTTAAAATAATAAATATTAAATTACTTTGACATTTACCGCATTCAATCCTTTTTTGCCTTGTTGAAGTTCAAATTCAACCTCATCTCCTTCACGGATCTCGTCGATCAATCCAGAGATGTGTACAAAATGTTCTTTGTTTGTTCCTTCTTCGCTGATGAATCCGAATCCTTTGGATTCATTGAAGAATTTTACTGTTCCTTTGCTCATTGTATTAATACTTGTAATAATAATGTGCAAATGTATGCCTATAAATCGACTTATCCGCCCTTACCCTATAATAAATCAAAATAAACTGATTTTATAACTCGCTCAAAACCATTTTTTATGGCATCGAAACCCTCCGATACCAATAGAATATTTTCCCTCCGATCTTTTCAATAAAACAATCCATTATTTATCCCCATAATCCCTTTTGACCAGTCAGAGCGGTACCTACTGGCGCACTATCCACATCACGCCGGCACTCCGCTGTATCTTTCCTTTCCCTGCACTAACCCCTCACCAAAGGAAAGGATGCCGCTCCGATCCGGGCTATACAGGTAGCTTCCGGCAGTTTACCACCGGTCTCCTTTCCTTTTTCAAGGCACTATTCCCCCTTTTTCCTGGCAGACCGTGCCTTCCGGTACACATAATAGCCCATGCCAATAAGCAACAAAAAAGGCCATATCCGCGCTATCCCGACAACAAACGTCAAAAAGCCCTGCCACCCTGCATTAATGCCATTCCAAACGCGCAAGCCAAAACCCAGTCGCTCTGGTGCCTCAAAGCTCCGGGGAAGAACCTGATAAAAAACCAAATGAAGTGAGCTATGGGAAACCCGGTGACTGAGGTAGGTAAACTGGCCTTCCAACTGTTCGATTTCCGTCCTGATCTCGTTCAGCTTGTCCTCTATTTCCAGCATATCCTTGATCAATACGGCCTTTTGTAACAGTTCCAGGTAGCGATTCTCCAACTCTTTCTTGTTTTTTATGCGTGATGCCAGGTCATAGTAGCGATCCGTAACATCTTCAATCGAAGAACGTTTGCTGTCAAACAAAACGTCCAGCCCCGTCAACGCCCGGTACAAACTATCATAACTGGCAGCAGGCACACGCAGGTCCACCACGTAGCTAATCCGGCTACTCCCCCTGGACTGGTCTTCGCTTTCCACATAGGCACCATAATCGGGCAAAAGCACCTTGATCCGTGCGTAGGTTTTTTCAATATCAGGGCACTGAAATTCAAGAAAGCCCGTTTTGATTAGCTTTTGTGAAGGGGCATCTACTTTGGCAGTCTGCTGATTGGCTGCTTGCATGGTGGCCGGTACCTCCGCAAAGACGTTTTCATCAAACTCCATTTCCATATCACCATTCATACTGTCATTTGCCTCATGGCAGGCAAGTGAAAAAAGAAAGGTGAAGAAAAATAAAAACATGCGCATAGTCGTAATGATTACCGGTGAAAAAAATTCCTAACCCAACACATCAAACGCAAAATAAAGAAAATAGTATAGCTGACCTCCCAAAACAAATCATCTGCCCATGCATAGCCCTCCAGGCGATTTCACCCCCTGTCTGTCATTGGCATGGGACCTATTTCATTTTTTTTACATACCGGGTCAGGATCACGATTTGCTGGCCATTCACACGACCCTCAATTTGCCCGGCATCGTCAGCCACCAGGCTTATCCCACGCACCGACGTGCCGCGCTTTGCCGTAAAATTGGCACCTTTCACATTCAGGTCTTTGATTAATACCAACGTGTCACCTGTCTCCAATGCCACACCATTGCTATCCAGGTGCGGTGTGGGCTCGTCCGGGTAGCTAGCCGGGTTCTCAGCCTGGGCCCAGGC
>JAOUOM010000416.1 GCA_029880385.1 Cyclobacteriaceae bacterium
ACTTTCGATGGATTTACGCAAATTATTGGAAGAGCGCGTTCCTGTGTTGATATTGGCCACTGTCGGAACCCTGATTTCTACGTTTGTCGTGGGTTTTTTGATTATGCTGGTTTTCCCCCGCTTGGGAGTAAACATTGACCCTATTTACTGTTTTCTGTTTGGGGCCCTGATTTCTCCGACAGATCCGATTGCCGTATTGGCATTGGTAAAGAAATTTAATTTATCAAAAAATCTTGAAATCCAGATAGCGGGTGAGTCTTTGTTTAATGATGGAGTTGGAGTCGTAATTTTTCTTACCATTCTGGGTATTGCCCGAAAAGGAATGGATTCATTTGATCTTACTGAGGTAGCGTTACTGTTTGGTACGGAAGTGATCGGTGGTTTGTTAATGGGTGCTATTTTCGGGTTTTTAGGATTTAAGCTACTGGATTACATTGATAATGACCATGTGGAGCTGGAAGTATTGGTCACCCTGACGCTGGTGATGGTGGGTGGCCGGATAGCCGAGCTTTTACATGTTTCGGCCCCGTTAGCCATGGTTGTGATGGGACTGTTTATTGGTAATGAAGGCCGGGATGAGAAGATGGCCAATGCTACCGGGGAATATGTTTTTAAGTTCTGGCATTTGCTGGATGAGGCACTTAATGCTATCCTTTTTATCCTGATTGGGTTGGAAATGATTGTAATCGCAAAAGATTTCTCGATCGATATGTTGCTAATTGGATTGACCGGTGTGCTTATTGTTTTGGTGGCGCGTTTTATCGGGGTTATTTTGCCAATTGGTACCATGTCAATGTTTCGTAAATTTGAAAAGAAAACCGTTGCTATTTTGACATGGGGCGGTTTGCGAGGAGGAATATCGGTGGCACTGGCTCTTTCACTCGCTGATTTTGCACAGATTACGAATGAAGTGAAGGTTATCATCTTGTTTACAACCTATTGCGCTGTAGTGATTTCTATCCTGGTGCAAGGCCTGACGATTCCATTATTATTAAAAAATAAATAATATAGTATTTTCGCATATCTTTTTTAACATATATCATGAAACTAAGCATAGCAGAAGGTTTGTATTTGATTGCCTTGGATGACGAGGAAGGCCGGTTATTGGCCGCAGCCGAAAAAACGTATATTGACGCAGTGCTTTCAGCCGTTATTTTGGAATTATATATCCTGAAAAAAATAACGTTAACTGATTCGGTAATTAAAGTAGTGGATACGACAGGCACCGGAAATTTGGTGATGGACAAAGTTTTGCACAAACTGCATTCGGGTCAGCGGTTTTTGGATGAAATTCAAAACCTGCACGATTACTTTAAGGATGTAAAGGATGATCTGGATGAATTACTGGTTCATCGGGGAATCCTTCGAAGGGAAGAGACCAAATTATTGTGGATCCCATTGAGCGAACGCATGGACAATGCAAACTATGCATTTGAACAGGAAATCCGTAATATGCTCCAGGCCATGGTGTTTAAAAGCGCAAAGGCACCCCAGGCATTCATAATACTACTGAGCCTTATTTTTGATTGCGGTATTATTGACGAGGTATTCAAAAACAAAGATGACCTCATTGATGCCGTGAAAGTGGCAAAAGATATTATTAATTCCCCTGAACTTGAGCCGGAAGTAGCCCGGATTCTGGGTGAGTTGCGATCCTATTTTGGAAAATAATTGATCTGCTGATCTTTTTGAAAAATAACGGAAGAAACGACCTGTTTTCAGATCAGTCTAATTGGGTTTTTCCAGATCTTTTGGTCGGTCAATGTATTTGCTTGTTAAAGTTGATTCTTCCAGCTCCATGATATCCTGAAGTTGAGTTGCGAGGTTTTTGTTGAAAAGTGAATCGGTGAAGGCCTTACTCGTTTCAATGGACTGCCTGTATAGTTGTGCGTACAGGTACGATTGCATTTCCGTAATGGTTTTCAGGTAAGCCAGTACCGTATCTTGTTTTTCGAGCAATACATTGGCACGAAATGCCATAAACCCGAAACCTTCGTGCGGGTTATTGTTGTCCTTTTCGAGTATGAGGTAATCGACACCATCTACCTCGATCCGGTCAAAATGAAATTGGACTTCATCATGTATTTCTCTCGGGCGAAATTCTTCACTGTCGTTGAGTGCTTTGTTTTCACATGAGGATGTAAATACCCATAATGAAATCAGAAGGATTGCATATTTATTCATGTCTTTTTGGTTTTTCCCTGAAATACCCTTCTTCCACATTGAATACCTTTTTTAATATCTTAAATGCTTTTCCATTCAGGATTACCAACAGATAATCACCGGAGCTGATTTTAAGGTCTCCCAGCGGGTTTTTAATCAGTTTTCGATTGCCAAATTTGTCCCTCTTTGTAATGCCGATCAATACGGTATTGTATTTTTGTTTTAGGTCAAAGAAAACGTCCTGGTAAAGTTGCCCAAGGTATGGGTTTGAAGATGTAACCAGGAATTGCTTGATATCATAGTCCGTATCGGTCCGGGCAAATGACATGATTGATTCACTATAGGTCGCCACATCTGGTTCAAACATATAGCTTGCCAGCAATTTTGAGGATATTTCATGCTTGGATATCGTATTGGTAACACCCGCACTAATAAAGGTGTTTTTCAGGTCGCCATTGTCCAGGGTAACGACAAAGTCAAGATCAGGGTATAGTTTTCGGATGTTGAGGATATAGACGAGTTTTTCCGTATCGCTATCTAAATTAACAAATACGATGGACGATTGCTCAATATTGACTTTTTTGAGTAATTCAAAATTTTTAAAATCTGAATAAAGGGTAAAAATGTGCTTTGAATTATATTTTTCATTGATAAAATCAATATCGGTTTTGTTGTTTAACACGATAGCTATTTTTTTGCCTACACCGAGCAACTGGCTCGTGACCATGTTGCCGAATTCATTCCATCCGATAATGACGGCATGGTTTTCAAAATTTGTTCCGTTGTATCCCAATTTTTTACTTTCTTTTAGGTTTGCAATAAATGAACTAAAGGATCCTATCAGCAGGCCATAAAATGCCAGACTGGAGATAACAAAAACGTATCCAATGGCGCGTCCATAGGTTGTACTGGGATAGATATCGCCATATCCAACCGACGTAAGCGTGACAATTGAGTACCAAATGGCATTTGAATAATTAGTTATAGCGGATTGATCACTGATGGACTCTACCCGGATTAATAAATCAATGAGCATAA
>JAOUOM010000417.1 GCA_029880385.1 Cyclobacteriaceae bacterium
GGCCTCTTGTTTGGCGGAAAATCTGTAGAGCATGAAATATCCATCCGGTCGGCAAAAAACGTGTTTGCTGCGATGGATAAAGACCACTTTGAAGTGGTTCCAATCGGAATATCCAAAGCCGGGGACTGGTACCTGTGCACGGAAGTAAGCACCGAAATCGAAAAGGGCAAAGCGCTGAGTGTGCGCTTATCAGCCGCAAGTCCCTTGTTTGAGACCGATGGCCAATCGTTTTCCCTTGATCTGATATTTCCGGTATTGCATGGAACCGACGGGGAAGATGGGAGTGTACAGGGTTTGTTTGCCGTCCTGGACTTTCCGGTAGTAGGTTCCGGTGTATCGGGTTCCGCCGTTTCGATGGACAAAGTCCTAAGCAAACGAATCCTGAAAAACGCAGGAGTGCCCGTTGCAGATTATATTGCCTTTTCCGTACATGAAAAGGCAGAATATACGTACGAAAGGCTCGTTGAAAAACTGGGGAGTCCGTTTATGGTAAAGGCAGGCAACCTGGGCAGCAGTGTCGGGATTTCGAAAGTAAAAACTTCCGATGACTATGAAAAGGCCCTGGCAGACAGTTTCACGTACAGTCAGCAGGTTTTGTGCGAAGCATACATAAGCGGAAGGGAACTTGAATGCGGCGTTATCGGTAACGAACATCCACAGACGACACTTCCCGGGGAAATTGTTTTGAAAAAGCACTATGAATTTTACACCTATGAAGCCAAATACCAGGACGAAGAGGCCATCGAAATCGTGGTGCCGGCCAATGTAAGTGAAGAAGAGTCTGCCAAAATACGCAAGAGCTGCACCGATGCCTACCAAGCACTTGGCTGTAACGATTATGCAAGGGTGGATTTGTTCCTGACTGAAAATGGAAGCGTCATAATTAACGAAATAAACACGATTCCCGGGTTTACCAATGTCAGTATGTTCCCCATGTTGTGGCAACACATGGGTATTTCGTATCCGCAACTGATCTCCCGCCTGATAGAATCGTGCCTTGAACGTACAGAAAAAGAAAAATCATTGAAAACACATTATCCAAATGCCTAAATTTAGGATTTGGTTAACCAAAACAGATACAGCACATGAACAAATGGCTTAAGGCAGATCACTGGACCGACATTTTCAAGCACCTCATTTATGTGATTGCCATTGCCACCTTGGCAACCCTGGGATTTTTCTACATTTATTTACCCCTTACCACCCATCATGGGGAAACCATAACGGTTCCCGATGTAATCGGCATTGCCTACGAAGACCTGGAGGTATTCCTGACCAGTCGCAACCTGCAGTTTGAAATCGTCGAAGATTCCGGCTATTCGCCCGACTATCCACCACTTGCCGTTTTACAACAATTTCCACACCCCAATTCAAAGGTGAAAGAAAAACGGAAAATCTACCTGACGCTCAATACCCAGTCGCCACCCATGGTCCGGATGCCCAATTTGGTGGACGGCAGTATAAAGAATGCACAAATGATCCTGTCCTCCTATGATTTGATCCTGGGCAAAAGGGAGTATATCCCGGATCTGGCCTTTAATGCCGTCTTAAGTCAGAAATACAATGGCCGAAACATAAAGGAAGGGGAAATGGTGCCCAAAGGCTCAGTGATCGACCTGACACTGGGCGACGGTCTGGGAAATCAGCAGCTAAAATCACCCAACCTGATCGGACTGGACGAAGAAAGTGCCAAAATTTCGATTATAGGTTCGGCCCTCAGCATCGGTGATGTGAGGTATGGTTCAGAAGAAACGGGTGTAATCGAAGAGGAAAACGAAGAAGGTGAAATAAAAATCACCAAAATACGCGTAAGGCCCGGAGCAGTCTACAAACAGCACCCAGCCGTGGGAGCGTCGATGAGAATCAAGCAAACAATGGATATTTGGATATACAGGCCGGATTCCCTGAGCTATCAAACCACGTTGCTGGATCAATAATGGCACTGCGGGTACGTGTCCTTTTATTGTTTGCCTTTCCCGGGCTCCTGCATGCCCAGATTCAACTATTGCCGTTGGACTATCAGGCAACCAACGGCAGGATCTCCGTAATCCAGCAGCAAAAAGACACGCTGACCCTGCCCTTTTGGGATGATTTTTCACAGTCGGATGGCACACCGGATACGGGTAAATGGTATACTGGCCGGCATATATTCATCAATAATTCGCTTCCGGTCAACCCACCAACGCTAAATGTGGCAACGTTTGATGGTGTCAATGAGTTTGGCCGGGCACATGCACACAACTCATCCCTGAGCGGGGCGGGCGACAGCCTCATCAGTCAGCCCATCAACCTGGCCGCAGTACCAAAAAGTAAATGGTCAACCGTTTACTTCAGTTTTTTCTGGCAACTCCGGGGATTTGGCGAACTTCCCGATGCCAACGACTCACTTAGTCTCTATTTTCTCTCACGGGATAGCGTATGGGTACTCCAAAAAATCACATCACCCGATGATTATCATTTTTCACTGACCGGAGGATTGAACAACCTACAATTTGATAAAGACTCCATCCAGGCCTTCCGACAGGTCATCCTTCCCGTAAGCAATGATATATTCTTCCACAAAGGATTTTCCTTCAAATTTGTCAGTCACAGCAGCCTTAGCGGCCTCTACGATACCTGGCATGTAGATTATGTATACCTGAATGCAGACCGTCAGGCCAATGACACGTATCATTATGACCGGGCTATAAGCGGCCAGCCGTCCGGACTGCTTTATCCGTATCTGGAAATGCCAGGCCACCAGTTTCTGGCCAATCCTTCCCGTTACAGCACTACGCTGCATTATGCCGTTTCAAACCTTGACAATTCCTACCATCCAAATGAATGTACATTTGAACTAATCAACACCGCAAGTGGGGTATCAACCGGCTTGATCACACAGGTTAGCCCACGCCTTCTGCCGGGTGAAACAGGACGAAAAAACCAACTTGTGCTCCCGGCCCTAGACCCCTTGATTGATGCGGACTCTGTGGTGTTGGAGTCCAAAATCACCTATCTGACGGGTGATAAGCGACTCTTCGAAACCGTAACCACGGCCAATGACACGTTATTTTTTCCGATTGACCTGCGCATGAACGATACGCTTACGCAACGCTATACCCTGCACAATTACTATGCGTATGATGATGGATCGGCAGAATTTGCCGCAGGCATAAACCTGTACGGAGGCCAGCTGGCCGTTGCTTTTGTTGTGGAAGA
>JAOUOM010000418.1 GCA_029880385.1 Cyclobacteriaceae bacterium
GGGCCGTACGTGGGCGTGGCACTTCTTCTGCTTGTCATATGGCTTGTCATGCTTGTCAGGAAAATGCCTACAGCTGCCAAAAGGGAAGGGGATACACACTGGCTGGTTTCGCTCCGTCGCCTTCTGCAAAACCGTAATTACCGGTGGGGTGTGACGGCACAATTTTTTTATGTAGGGGCACAGATAGGTGTATGGTCATACACCATCCGGTATATCATGCAGGAACTTGGAGTAAACGAAAGCCAGGGAGCGAATTATTACCTGGGTGCCCTGGCCTTGTTCATGGTTTCGCGATTTGCCTTTACCGGCTTGTTAAAATATTTCAGTGCCATTGGCTTATTGACAGGGAGTGCCGTTGCGGCCATGTTTTTTACCCTGATTGTCATAGGGAGTGGTGGCTATGTGGGCGCAATCGCATTGGTAGCCATTTCGGGTTGCATGTCGCTTATGTTTCCGACTATTTTCGGGCTGGCAGTACGTGGTACCGGCGACGATCGCAAACTGGCAGGTTCAGGCCTGATCATGGCCATTCTGGGGGGTGCCGTGATGACGGCCATTCAGGGCCAAATATCCGATTATTCAGGGCGTATCGAGCTTTCGTTTGTCGTGCCGTTGCTATGCTTTTTTGTAGTCGTTATTTTTGGACTGATCAGTAAAAAACAAGTAAGCTGATATGAAACATTATTGTTTGTTACTCGACCTTCAGGACGATCCCGCCCTCATTGCTGCCTACGATGAGTATCATCAAAGGGTCTGGCCTGAAATAAAGGCCAGTATTCGCGAATCCGGCATCCTCGACATGACAATCTATCGGGCGGCCAACCGCCTGGTGATGATCATCGAGACGGAAGATGATTTTTCGTTTGAAAGAAAGGCCAAACTGGATGCCAGTAACCCTAGGGTACAGGAATGGGAACAATTGATGTCCACGTTCCAAAAACGCCTTCCATTTGCAGCCGAAGGTCAAAAATGGGTAAAGGCTGACGAGGTATTTCATCTTATTTCCTAATAAGCGGTAGGACTGATATGGGGAGCGGCTGGGACTGGGCCTTTTGACACTTTGTACCTGCTCTCCGCTTTATCTTTCCCTCCCGGCACCAGCCCCAACGGGAAAGGATGCCGCTCCGATCAGGGCTGCGAGGTAGCCTTTCGCTCCCCATCCACTAGCATTTGTTCACCAATCCCATTTCAAAAATCGATCGACTGGTACTGGCTGCAGCTCGTATCCCATTGGTGGGTTTACATATCCCAAATAACTTCCCGGACCGAGAGCTTCAGGTATAGTTCCCTGCTTTCTGTTTTTCCTTTTGATTGCCTATGATTTCAATCATATGACAAGGGATCATCCCATCGTACCTTAGTTTTCCCAAAAGTCGATGTATATGAACGAGTATGAAGAAATCAATGTAGCAGAGATCCCAACAGCTACGCGACACGGTATCCTGATCGGAAAAATATTGGCACTCAAACCACAGGAAGGTCTCGTGATCAAGGTAGACCATGATCCAAAACCATTGTATTATGTATTGAAAGAAGAACATAAGATGGCCTTTCAGTGGAAATATATAGAAGAAGGCCCCATAAACTGGGAAGTATTGATCATTCGGGAATCGGGATATGAAACGATGACCGTAAAGGAACTGATCAATCAAGACCTGGCGCGGATGATGTATTTTGCCAATTTTGATCCCGATTATTGCCTGCACGATGAGGTGACCCTGCAGGAAGTAGCCGGCAAATATGGCAAAGATGTCCAGCAGCTTTTTGGTGAGGTTTCCGGGATACACCAGTTAAATCAACCTCATATCCAATATTGGAACCTGTCACTTTTTCTTGATTTTATCACCGAAAACTATCACAGCTACGAGCGTGTGCTGCTCAATAAAATCCATGAGACCATGCAAAAAGTGGTCACCCACCATCAGGAAGAGTTTCCTTTTTTACAAGACGTAAAGGAGCGGTATGAAAAATTACATCGGGTCATGATCGATCACTTTCGGGAAGAGGAAGAGTATTTGTTTGTGATGCTGCGTAGCCGGGCACACAATGACCAGCTGGCCAGTAGTTACCAGCATGTGGAGCATGACCATGACGAGACACTGGATATTTTCAGGGAGATCAAGGAGCTAACCAATGATTTTACCCCATACGATTCGGCCTGTCCCCTCACCCGTCACATGTATGAGATGCTACGCACGTTGTATGAAGATGTGATGTGCCATGCATACCTCGAACATACCTATTTGACCAACTATTTCAAAAAATAAAACAGAGCGGCTTCAGGCTAGATTTCGGCCCGTCGGGCCATTTGGATGATATCGATGGTTTCGGCGCAGGCAAAATGACCGTGGGGACAGGCTGCATGACCATGCAGGCCACAGGGTCGGCAATTCAGTTCCGAAGGGGCTTCGATTACGGCTGAATCATCGGAAAGGGGGCCAAACCCAAAGGAGGGTACCGTCGAGCAAAACACAGCCGTCACGGGGGCATTGACAGCCGAGCAGAAATGCATGGGGGCACTGTCGTTTACAAAATTCATGCGGGCATCTTTCATCAAGGCGGCCGACTCCATCAGCGATAGTTTGCCACAAAGGTTGATTACACCCGGGTGTTGACAGCTTTTCCTGATTTCTTCACATGCTTCAAAATCAGAGGGGGCACCGAGCAGGTATATCGGCCCTTTGAAAGTGGTGGTTTTTAACAGGTCAGCCCATTTGTGTGCGGGCAATTGTTTGGTATGCCAGACAGAAGTGGGGGCAATGGTGAGGTAGGGAAGGGACTTGTACATGGCCACTTTGCCAAGAAGTTCCCCATCCAGGATGAGACTGGGTTTCTCTGGCTGGTCGTCCGTGAATCCCCGGATGAGCGCAAGGTTGCGTTCCGTTTCATGGATACCTTTGTCCAGTTCGTGGCGAACGGGGATGTCAAAGGCAAAGGCAAACGGGTTTTTTTTGAATCCAACTTTTAGTCTGGCACCACTCAGGGCTGTCAAAAAGCCCATGGATGCAAAACGCTGCACATTGACGATGAGGTCATACCGTGTGTTCCGGATTTGTTTGAGTAAACGAAAAAGCTCCCGGTATTTGGCCTTTTTCTTGTCCCAGATCAATACTTCGTGGAGTCGGGGGTCTTTGGCCAGCAGGTTTTCGTTGCCTTTTCGCAAAAGAAAGTCGATCCGGGCAGAAGGGTAATGGCT
>JAOUOM010000420.1 GCA_029880385.1 Cyclobacteriaceae bacterium
AGGTAACATTAATGCTAAGCGGCACTAGTGCCGCTTATTTACCTTTCAAATATGGGATATTCTTACCATTAAATCTAACGGACTTCTCACTTCTTCAAGTTTTTTGCTGCTCACATGTGTATAAATCTCAGTCGTCTTGGCACTTGTATGACCCAGGAGCGTTTGGATATATCTCAGGTTGGTGCCGTTTTCCAGCAAATGTGTGGCAAAACTATGTCGAAGTGTGTGTGGCGTCACGTCCTTTCGGATATTGCATTTCTTCACCGCCCGGCCCAGAATCCTACGGATACTTGTCGGTGAATATTGCGCACGATCGGGCCCCTCAAAAAGATAAACCTGAGGTTTGTACACCTTATAATAGTTCCGAAGTAGTTCGAGTAAGTAGGGCGAAAGTACCGAGATCCGATCTTTGGCACCCTTGGCTTCCTGTATCCACATGCGCATGTTTTGAGAGTCAATATCCCCGATTTTCAGGTTCAGTACCTCCGATATCCGCAAACCAGCCGAATAAATGGTCGTCAATATTGCTTTGTGCTTTATGTTCGGTGTTGCCTTCAAAATAGACTGGACTTCTTCGAGGCTCAATACCACCGGAAGTTTGCTTACCTTTTTGGGCCTCTCCAAATTGAAAAACTGACGATCCTGTCCCAATACCTGTTCGAGGTAAAACTTGATCGCATTGATGCATTGGTTTTGGTACGATCTGGACACCTTCTGCTTCCTGACCAGGTGTAGCTGATGCCGGATGATGTCAGTTTTATTTAGCTGATGAAGGGGTTTTGGATGAACAAACTTTAAAAAGAGCCTGAACATGTGCATATAGGTGCTGCGGGTGGATTCACTGTATCGCGCAGTAATTAATCGGGCTTCCATCAATTCGAGGGCCGTGGAATAGGCGTGTACAGGATTATGAACCAAATGCATGACTCAAACCAAGAGAAAAGAATTGAATTAAGCGTTTGAATAAGCGTATATATACGTATATTAAGCGTTTATAAATACGGATATCGTGGATTCATTTGCCATTACTCATTGCATAGAATGCGGCAAACCCCTGGTAGGCAGAAAAGACAAAAAGTTTTGTGATACTGAATGCCGGGCTGCTCATCATAACAAAAACAAAAGCCCCGGGGAGCTGGAGATCCAGCATATCCAGGCTATTCTGCGACATAATCGAAAGATTCTCAAAACACTTTGCCCACAAGGCAAAGCCACCGTGCGTCGGGAACTACTGAACCATCTTCGCTATGACTACCGGTATTTTACCGGCACCTACAAGTCTGCCGTGGGCACCTACTACCTCTGCTACGACTATGGGTTTGCGCCTATCATGGAAGGAAACAAACAAAAAGCACTGATCATCCTGCGGCAGGAGTACATGGACAAGCCGCCCGACCCCTGGACTTTGAAACCGGGCCAATAGGAACGGAACGCTCATACCGTAGGTGGTGGCCACCCCCCCCGTGGGGGATAACCCCAACGAGGGCGGTGAAAATCCCCTAGATCACGAGGACAATCCGATGAGTTGGATCCGTGTCCCTTTCAGGAGACACGGATCGGGCGTAGTAAAGAGCCCAAATGCTGCTAAAACAGCCCCGGCAGCAGCGGCATCCTTTCCGGCGGGCTTGGCCGATGCGTCGGCCAGGAAAGATACAGCGGATGACGGGTAGCCCCGATCCGAAAGGGCCAGCACCAGCCGCTCCGGCGCGTACTATTCGTTTGTTGTGGCCACATGCAAATATTTAAATGCATTTGAAACAGCCTGGTGCATGATGGTCGCATGGTTTTCTTCCGGCAAATAATCAAAAAACACCTGGACATGCTTACTTTTCGTCCCCTTGAGTTTATCTGCCAAAAGGTTTGCATCTACTTCCATTACGCGTGGTATTTCCGTTGGCGTTACGCCTTCTTTTCCAACCCCGATATATACATGGATCTGTTGACTGAAGTCTTCAGTCAAAATGATTGATTTTTTTGTCAATAGCGAACCATTGTCCCACCATAAACTTGGACTAACAATGATATACCGGTTGAACAGGGTGGGTTTCGTCAATAACACTTCCGTGACCCACAACCCGCCCAATGATTGCCCGATTATGGTTTTGTCTGCGTTTGTCCTGTAGGTTGATTCCATATATGGCTGCAATTCTTTTTCTACAAAGGCAATGAACCTGGCTGATTTTCCCATTGTAGGAAATTTTTCCTTTTGCCTGCGGTCTGTGGTGGGAAATGTAAAATCCCTTTCCCTGTCAACAGACGCAATCCCCACGACGATGGATTTTGGCACCTGGTTTATCCAGTCGAAATTATAATACTGTACAAGCCCGACAATATGGATGAAATCCTCATTTGCAGAACCATCCAGCAAGTAAATGACCGGATATGTTGTGGTGTCATGTGGATCGTATCCTTCCGGAAGGTAGATGTTTAATACCCTTTCTTCTGCCAGTTCCACGGATTGAAGCCGATCAATAACCCCCAGGACAAACGGTGTGGGTGACGCTGTTTGCTTCGCTTTACCCTTCTGTCCCAACGCCACGCATACCGGGAATGTCAAGGCCAAAAACAACAATAGATTTTTCATAGGGTTCAAGTATTGGTTACGGTAAACAGGAAAAAACCGGACTATCCGGATGTCCGATGCACGACACCTAATTTATACCTTTTTCGCAAAACCTATTTCCTTGTCAGAAAAAACAGGATTTGCACCTATCCATAAGTCGTGGATATGTTTTTCACTGCGTTAGCACCCATAACCGCCTGCCTACCGGACAGTAAATAATGTAACGTAGGAGTGCTGATCCGCTCCCCTATTTACGAATAGTCCACAGCCCGCCAAACGTGATCAGGGCATTTACCAGCAACACCGTGTATCCCAGGTCTATTCCCCAGGCGGGAAGTGAGTAGGCGTTGATCCCGTACGAAAGGCCGGACGAAACCACGCATACCAGCGGTACCCAGCGGTCGCGAACCTGCCACCGGGTAAACAAACCGAAAACAAACAATCCCAGCAGCGGGCCATAGGTATAACCGGCAATGGTATAAACCAGGTGAACCACACTTACGTCGTTGATGGCACGGAAGATCAGGATCAAAAGAACGATAAAGGCAGAGATAACGAAGTTGACACGCATCCGCAGACGTATCCTGTCGGCTTCGCTGCGCGACGCT
>JAOUOM010000421.1 GCA_029880385.1 Cyclobacteriaceae bacterium
TTTTGTGAATCCTTCGGGTATTCCTCAAACCGCAATGACCGTTGTTTTTGAACCCGGCTCGTATGCAAAAAAGACTGGATTTCACTTTCTGACACGGCAAAATCATACACATCCTGAGCCCCTCCGGAATGATACAGGTACACTTTATCCCGGATGAAGGGCCCATCAGATTTCATCTTGATCAGCCCATCGGAAATTTCGTAGGTAAAGTCAGATTCCTTTTCAAACGGCTGTTCAAATTTACCATCCACTACAAAAACCGGATTGTTCCAGGTAGACAAAGGGCCGGTCAGCACCCATCGGTCTTGGCTCCTGAGCCAGAAAATCCGGTCTCCTTCGCGCACCCAGGAAGCCCCCGGATGTGTGTTTCGTATTTTCATCAAATACCGTCTTGCCTGCCGTATTTCACTGCTTGTCAGGAAATAGGGCCGGACAAATACCGCCTGCTGATCCAGTGAGTCGGCATCCCATGAAAAAACATTTTTCACCCCATGGCTGATGTAGACAGAATCGAGTACTACTTCCCTGTTTGCGATCCGCACACGCAGATGATGATAGCCGGAATCCACCCGGAAGGAATAGCGTTGTTCCTGTGTCGCCATTTCAAAATAAACCGGGTGTTCATCCACATAAACCATGTAGGCCGGCTGTACCTTGCCATTTTGCACAATAAATGGGGCAACCTGGGTAGACGAATCGGGGGTAGCCACCCGGTCGGCAAACATTCCCCTGCCGGGATATAAGAATTGAAAATACAGGATACTGTCCAGCATCATCCGGGAGTTCCAAAATGTCCAGTCCAGTTTGTCTGAGCCGGTATCTTTCCTGTCCGAAAAATCATTGAGCCGGAAGGAATTGATTTTAGTACGCCCTTTGTACGTTTTGCCCAGGTAGGGCAGTGTGGGCACATTGTAGTTTTTAAATTTTGAGGTAAGGGCATGGGCGGTCACGTCAACCCCTCCAACGGGCTTTCCCCTGGCATCGTGCACCATCACACTGAGTTCATGCTCGGTACCCGGAAACACCACCTCTGGATGAAAGGAACGAAGTGCTAACTGGGCATCCCGAAAGGGTATTTCATAATTACGTGAGTACACCTCCCCTCCCCACAGGTATTGGATAGATACGAAATAATTTTGACGGGTCGAGGTAGCCATCCGTTTGTCAAGCGACACACACCTGCCACGATCAATCTCCCGGCTTTTCCGATAGATAAAATAGGTGATCGGAACAGCATGCGGATTGGCCAGCGATACATACAACGAATCGCCCGTACGGGATGAAAACAACTGGACATCATCCGGTAATTCGGCCAGCGGTACATGTTTAACCAAACTATCCGTCTCAACCCGGTAACTGATCGCCAGGGGATTAAGCCGCACTTTGCCTGGCAACGAAAGGGTGTCGCGCCGTAATACGGCCCCGGCAACCCCTGTAACCGTAACCACCGCAGGCTTGCTGACCGGTTTGTTATTTTCCGTATAGGCAAAAAGGACACTATCACCTTCCAGACTGATATCCAGTTCCGTTTTTCGTTGATAATAGGCCATTTCAAGCGTCCGGGAGACCTGCTCATAATCTGAGGTAAACAAGTCCACTTCAACTTTATAGTCGAGGTTGGCCAATGGGAAAATACTATCCGGAAGTTCCAGTGTTGTTTCACCGGCTGTTTCCAGCGAAGCCCTGTGCTGCCAAAGGGTATGGGGCACAAATAATGGCGTCTCAACCGGCAAAAAAACGTGGGAGGGCTTTACATTGACCTGTACCACGGCATCCAGCAGGTTCAGTCCATTGATGTCGGTTCCCTTCATGATCAGCTGGTTTGACTCGCCGGCAAAATGCGCATCTTTTGCAGCTTTCAGGTCAAATTCAATCCCCTTGAGTTCATAGTCTTCATAACGAAAACTCATTGAATAAACTGGATTCCATCGTTTGTACAGGTTGATACTGGGTCGTGTATCCAATTGTAGGCTGAGCGTATCAGCCAGGATAAAATCGAATGTATAGGCACCTTTTTGATAGGGTTCGATTGACCCTAATTTACGGTGGCGGCCACCATAGTTTTTGCCCAGCCACACATCCAGTTTTTTATTGACGGGCTTTCCTTTTGGATTAAGCAAAAATGCCTTCATCCGTACCGTTTCACCCGGCCGGTAATACGGTTTATCAAAAACCATATAGCCCTGATAATCATTTCCGTAGCATAATGACCTATCAAAGACGCAGGCTACTTTTTCGACAAATCCCTGAGGGTACATCCAGCGGATGGATCCATAAATATCGCGAAATGGTTTATACACCGCATAAAAAATACCTCTTGGGTGTCGACGCAAAACGGACATAAACAGATCGACCGGGGAACGGACCACAAGCCGGACCGGGTTGGTCACATAGCGAAGGGGAAAACTGTAGACTATTTTATTGAATACCCTGGGTATACGGGGGTTATTCATATCCCGATCGATATAAAAATACGAAATGATATCGTCGTGCACGATGCGCACCAGCCCGCGGGCATTTGATTTTTTGGCCCTGTACATTTCCGTTGCCTTGTCAAAACGAAGCGGATGACCATCCACTTCCACCACGGAGGGACGAATGGGGTTTCCGAAAGCGTCATGTACCCACACATTGAGGTCGGCATCGTTATTCATGATCTGAGGGATTACATTGGCAATCGAGTACAATTCAAAAACCAATTGATCTTTTACGGCCTTCACTTTCAGGTACGATCCATAGGGCAGTTTGGAAGTATAGGCACTGTCGGTAGGAAAGGCATCCACCAATTGCTGAAAATACGTTTCATCCACCTTGTCCATCCCTTTTCGGTAGATGGTAGTGGATTGCTTTTCATTGAGGCGATAGATATAGGTATGGTAGCTGCTAAAGCGGCTATGGACAATGTCCTGAGCCGAAAGTGTGGAAAGCAGACCAAAAAATAGTGCCCAAAAAATTCCTGCCTGTAACTTCATCCGTTGTTTATGTTTTGTTGGCTAAAAGATAACAAGAAAGTAAGAAACCCTCCTTTTACCAGCCACAAAAAAAGTAGTCAGGTCCGGGTTCTCTTTTTTGGTTGTAAGCAGGTAGATTCGCATAAATTTTAATTTATTCCCTCAGACCACAAGAACCATGAGCCACACGGTACATCACGAAAAAGCCCTCCATCACG